>JALSTE010000045.1 GCA_026983855.1 Acidimicrobiia bacterium | reverse complement strand
GGAGGCGGCCAGGACGTCCCCGGCCGGGATTCCGAACCACTCCGACGCCAGGGTCCCGAGGTACTGGTTCATGGTCACCGTGGCCACCAGGTCATCCTCCTCGTCCAGGCGATCGAGAGGCGGATGTTCACCATGGCGGCCGGGATTCACCGACCCGACGAGCAGGGCCACCGAGGCGGCGCCGTGATCGGTACCCGATCCGTTCTGCTCGGGACGGCGGCCGAACTCGCTGACCGTGGCCACCAGCACCTCATCGCTCCGTCCGGCGGAATCCATGTCGTCGATGAACCGGGCCAGGTTGGAACCCAGTTCACCCATGAGACGGTCGTGCTCGGATCTCTGGTCGTCGTGGGTGTCGAAGCTGCCCATGGTGACGTGGAGGATCCGGATACCGGAGTCGCCCCTGATGAGCCGGGAGGCCAGTGCGAGTTGCAGTCCCAGGTCGTCCTCGCCGTACCCGGTGGAGGGCTCCGGAAGCCCCTTCAGCACCTCGGCGAACGCCAGTCCGGCGCCGAGACCCCGGCGGGCCGGGCTCAGGATGGGAGCGTCGCCGTCCCGGGCCAGGATCCTCAGGGCCGACAGACCGGCTTGGGCGTAGTCATCCTCCTCATCGAGGAGGAACCCGAAGGCCTCGGGATCGGGCAGGGTCATGGTGAGGGCTTTCTCGGAGGCCAGGTAGCGGGACTCCCCCCAACCCAGGGACACCGCGGTGGCGACCTCGTCTCCCTGCAGCACGTCGGCGCAGCGGCCGAGGAACCCGGTCTGGTACTTGGCGGTGCCGTCCTGGTCACCGGTGGCCCAGCGGTCGTACATCTGGAAGTGGGACAGGTCGGGACGGGGAACCCCCACCCCTTCGACCACGGCCAGTCCCCTCTCGACCAGGGGGGCCAGGCCGGGATGGAACCCCACCTCGTCGTCGACCACGATCAGTTCGGAGGGGTCGAAACCCAGTTCCGGTCGTAGATCGTGATAGCGCGACATGCCGTAGGGCACCAGGGTCGCCATACCGTCGTTCCCACCGTCCAACTCGACGATCACCAGGGTGCGGGATCCGGTGGTGGGTCGCGATGCGACGGCCTCGGTGGTCGTCGTGGACGTGCCGTTCCCCGCCCCATCGGCGGCGGTGGTGGTCGTGACGGCGGAGGTCGTGGTGGTCGGTCCGGCGGATCCCGAGGACCCCGCCGACGGCCAGGGATTGGAGCCACAGGCGGCCAGCAGGCCGGCTCCCGCCGACCCCATTCCGAGCAGACGTAGGAACGCCCGTCGATCAATGCCCTGAGACTTGCGTGCGGTGGTCATCGGCTCCTCCCGGAGGTGGTCTTTTCTCATGGGGCGTTCGGACCGGCCCGATCAGGCCAGGGAGAACTCTGGGCTGGCCACGGCGGTGATCAGGGCCAGGGCGGCGTACCAGTCGTCACCGGTCTCCAGTGCGGTGTCGATGCTCTTCTGGATGGCGTCCCTGGTGGTCTGGGACACCTCCCACAGTGAGCAGCGGCGCAGGATCGAACCAACCGGATCCTCGGGGTCGACCATGGACGGGTCGGTGTCGGTCCACTGGAGGATCGAGAGTTTGTGGAGCATCTGGTCGGCGGCCAGCCAGCGGTTTCCCGGGGGCCAACCGGCCACGTTCGGCGGTCGCCACGGCACCTGGCCCATCTCCTCGTAGCGCCAGATGGTGGGCTCCTCGGGCAGACCGACGACCGCCCGGGCCGCGGCCAGCCATTCCACGGGGTAGCGGGGCCGGCTCATGCGGGTCTCCAGGAACGACGGATCGGTGAGAATCTCCGCCACGAGGGGTCTGATCTCCAGGTTCGAGTCCCGGAAGACCCGGGCCAGTTCCCGCCTCCGCTCCGGGGACGGATCGACGCCCACCAGGTACTTGTGGAGTTTGGCGGCGATGAACTCGGGGCAGGCCGGTTGATCGCACACGATGTCCACGATCTCGGGGGCCCGGAACTGGCCCCGCTGACCCAGGAAGGTGAGCGTCCCCTGGTAGGCGGAGTCCTCATCGAACTCCAGGGACAGCTCATTGTCATAGTTCAGCCAGTAGCCGGCGAGAGCCTTGGCCCCGGCCCGGATGTCGTCCTCGGTGTAGTTCCCCGGGCCCAGGGTGAACAGCTCCATGAGCTCCCGGGCGTAGTTCTCATTGGGGGCGTCAGCGGTGGAGCCGTCACCGTCGAGGTAGATGAGCATCGCCCGGTCCACGGTGATCGCCTGGCACATGTCCCGGAAGTTGCCCAGGGCGTGCTGGCGGAGCAGGAGATGCTGTTCCCACATGGCCCGACCGAAGTCGACCTTGTCGATGGAGGTGGCGAAGTGATCGTGCCAGAACCAGACCATCTTCTCGTGGAGGGAGGCGGCCGGGTCCTGCTGGGCGGAGATGATCCACTGGACCGCCTGCTCGATCGTCTCGTACTGCTTGTCGTCGTCGAACGCGAAGGACAGCTCGGGCACCGCGGCGGTGTCGGTGTCCTCGATGGCCGCGGCGATGACCGCATCGGCGCCGCCTCGTGCCACCCACTCGTCCACCTGCCCGGGATGGGGGCCGAAACCGGTCCGGCGGAGAACATGGGCCACCAGGGCTTCTTCGGGAACATCGGGTCGCCTTGACATGTTCCGATTGTGGCCCGGGGTCCCTTAAGCCATCGTGAAGTCCACCTTCATCGGACCTTCATCGGGGAGGTGCCACCATGGGGCGATGCGACTACTCGTGGTCGAGGACGACCTTGCGCTCGGAAATGTGATCAGGAGGGGTCTGGCCGAGGAGGGCCACGCCGTGGACCTGGTCGGCACGGTGGCCGAGGCCGAGGAGTCCCTGTTCGTGGACGATCACGATCTGCTGGTGCTCGACCTCGGTCTGCCCGACGGGGACGGGGCCGACCTGTGCCGGCGACTGCGGGCCGAGGGGTCACAGCTCAAGGTCCTGATGCTCACCGCCCGAGACGATCTCAGCGACAAGGTCGGGGGGTTGGACGCCGGGGCCGATGACTACCTGACCAAGCCCTTCGCCTTCCCCGAACTGGCGGCCCGGGTGAGGGCCCTTCTGCGCCGTCCCGCCGACACCCGCTCACCGGTCATGGAGGCGGCCGGAATCCGTCTGGATCCCGCCGCCCACACCGTCTGGTCGGGGCAGATCGCGGTGCCCCTGACCCCCAAGGAGTTCAGCCTGCTGCACTATCTCATGGTCCATGCCGGCGACGTGGTGAGCCGGTCGGTGCTTCTCGAGCACGTGTGGGACGCCAACTACGACGGGCTCTCCAACGTGGTTGACGTCCATGTCGCCAACCTGAGGAGGAAACTGGAGCTTCCCGGCAGCGACGGGGTGATCGAGACCGTTCGTGGGGTCGGCTACAGGTTCAACCCGTGAGAACCGGCCCCGATCTGCCAACCCTGAACCCAGAAGTGGTCCCGTGAGGAACTTTGGAGTGAATCGAATCGGACTCGTGGGGTCGGTCCCGGGATCCAGTGTGTCGGGGATCGCACCGGGGAGGACCCGGTGAACCTGCGGAGGGTGAGGATCCAGCTCACCGTGGTGTACGCGGTGCTGTCGGCCCTGGCCGTCAGTTCCCTGGCCTACGTGGCGGTCAGATCCGGTACCTCGAGGATCTTCGACTCGGCCGAGCGGGAGGCCGAGCAGACCATCCTGCAGGCGGCCAGTGAGGAGCACCCGGACAACTCCTGGGTGGTGAACGTGGCCGAGGAGTGGGCCGATCCCCAGGGGGACACCTGGATCGAGCCCCCTCTCTACCGCATCACCAGTGCCGGTATCTACGAAGGGGTGCGCTACCAGACCTTCGAACAGGACGGTACGTGGCTGGCGGCGGTGAAGGAGATCGACGACGACGTCGGACTGGTGGTGTTCATACCCCTCGAGGAGTTCCAGGCCGACGCCAATTCCCTCAGGTGGCGGATATGGCTGGCGGCGGTGGGGACCATCGCGGTCACCACCCTCGTGGGATGGTTCATCGCCGGGCGATCCCTCCGACCCACCCGTCGGGTCCTGGCCCAGCAGAGGGACTTCATCGCCGACGCCGCCCACGAGTTGAGGACCCCCCTGGCGGTCATACAGGCCTCGGCCAGCCACGCCCTGTCCCGGGAGCGCGACAACGACACGTACCGTCGGGCCCTCGAGGAGATCGACCAGGCCTCGGCCCGGGCGTCCGACGGGGTGAACGAACTCCTGGAGTACGCCCGCCTGGAGGCCGGGCAGGCCCAGCCCCGTCTCGCCCCCCTCCGTCTCGATCTCCTGGCCGAGGAGATAGCGGCCTCCATCAGGATCGACGACACCGTGGTCGAGGCGGTGGAGTCGGGAACGGCGGTCGTGCAGGCCGACTACATCCTGCTGCGCCAGGCCCTGACCACCCTGACCCGGAACGCGGCCGAGAGGGCGGACCACGTGACCCTGACGGTGGGGGCGGACTCCCGCCAGGGATGGGTGGACATCGCCGACGACGGGCCGGGTTTCTCCGATGAGGCCCTATCGAGGGTTTTCGACCGTTTCCAGAGGGGCGACCGCAAGGGCTCCAGTGGGTTGGGCATGGCCATAGCCAAGGGAATCGTGGACGTGCACGAGGGTTCGATAGACATCACCAACTCCCCCGAGGGGGGAGCGCTCGTCCGGGTGCGGATCCCCCTGGCCCGGACGGGGGACCGCTGAGCGGTGCGACCCGTCCCTCCCGAATCCAGCGTCTCCCCCTCTCCGGGGTGAGCGACGGACCGGGTTCCCCCGGAGGCCGGGCCCGCTTCGTCGGGCTGTGCCGCAAAAAGGGATCACTTCCTGGCAGAATCGGGACATGAAGCCGACCGCGGGGTCCCTGCTGGTGGCCACCCCGATCCTCGCCGATCCGAACTTCGCCCGCACGGTGATCCTGGTGGTGGAGTACGACGAATCCCAGGGTTCCCTGGGCGTGGTGCTCAACCGTCCCACCGACATCGAGATCGAGGCGGCCCTGCCCGACTGGGAGACCAGCGTGGTGGGTCCACCGGTGCTCTTCTCGGGGGGACCCGTCGAACCATCGGCCCTGCTGGGTCTGACCCGGGAGTCCGGCGGCGGGACCCACATGGCCGCCCTGGAGGAGGGTCCCGGTGAGAACGCCGAGTTGA
>JALSTE010000044.1 GCA_026983855.1 Acidimicrobiia bacterium | reverse complement strand
ACCCATCGTCTCCCGGCCGGTCTGGCGTCCACTGTCGCCGGTGGCCACGGTGGAGACCGAGAAAAGGGTCCTGACCTGGTCGTCGGTGGCGTGGATTCCCTCACTGTTGGCCACCAGGATCCGCCTCCTGGCCTCGGAGTACCGGGCCGTGACCTGGGTTATGGCGTCGCCGAGGCCCCGGGCCGTGTCGTCGGCCCGTCGCAACAGCTCCACCTTGGCGGTCTTGTCGACGTCCTCGGGCAGGATGCCGACCTCGGGGCCCGATCGACCCACGGCCGGCCCCAGGGAGCGGACGGGCCCCGGTCCGGGGGAGTCGGCCATGGCCGCGGCCGTGGCCGCCGCCCGACGCAGGCCCGCCTCGGTCAGATCGGAGGTGTGGGCGAACCCGGTGGACTCCCCGACGATGACCCGGATCCCCGCCCCCCGGTCCCGACTGCTCGTGAGCTCCTCGACCCGGCCGTCGTCGAGGAGGGCCCCGAACGACCCCCGGTCCTCCACGAACACCTCGGCGAAGTCCCCTCCGGTGCGGAGGGCCTCGTTGAGGGCGGTCTGGACGAGTGAGGGGTCGAGCATCGGCTTCTCCGTGGGGATCGGCACCGGGTGCCGGTGACGCGCCTACGGTATCGCCATGACCCTGAGTCCCGGCCTGAAGGCATCGGTCAGCCTGGAGGTCTCCCCGGCCGACACCGCGGTGGCCCTGGGATCCGGCGATGTGGAGGTCCTGGGTACCCCACGGGTCGTGGCCCTGGCCGAGGAGGCCACGGTCAGGGCCTTGGAGGCGGCCCTCGATCCGACCCGGACGTCCGTGGGGACCAGGATCGAACTGGACCACCTGTCCCCCACGGCGGTGGGGGACACGGTCACCGCCACCGCCACCCTCGAGCTGGTCGAGGGTCGCCGCCTCGAGTTCGCGGTCGAAGTGGACCAGGAGGGTCGGGTGGTCGCCCGGGGCAGGGTCAGCCGGGTGGTCGTCGACCGGTCCCGCTTCGCCGCCTCCGCCCGGGGCTGAGCGCGATATCGGCCACGGTCAGGTCGCCGTGAGGCGCTTCGCCGCCTCCGCCCGGGGCTGACCCCCAGCGAGGTTGCTCAGCTGCTGAGGAAGCCCTGGAGCTCCGACTCGTCGGTGTACTCCCCGGGTCCGGGCACCTCGACCTCGATGGGCTTCCCGAAGTCGTACATCTCGAAGACCATGGTCCCCGAACCGCTGGAGTCGTCGATCTGCATGTCCATCCGGCGGAGCAGACCCTGATCGTCGATCCAGACCCCGACGGGGGTGTCGACCGCCGACCCCAGCCCCGGATCGGTTCCGGTGCCCGCCATCTCGGCCAGCTTGGTGGGGTCCAGCTTCACCTCGAAGTGGGTCGTGCCCACCCCCCGAACGTCCTCCCGTCCGATCTCGGTCACCTCACCGGCGGCCGACAGTTGCCTCATCAGGCCATCGGGCGAACCGGTGTCAGCGCCGAGGAACCCACTGGTGAGGCCGGAGTCGCTGCCAGACTCCGATCTGATCCAGTCGGTGTCGGCGCCCACCATGGCGGCCATGGCCGCCATCTTCACGTAGGTGTACTGACCGTCGTCCACCACGGAGATCTGGCCGTCTCCGAAGAAGGCCGAGAGCATGGACATACCAGGGTCATCGGATTCCTCGGCCACCCGGAGCAGGTCGGAGAGGTCCATGTTCAGGTAGAAGACGTTTCCATCGAGGTCGACCCCTCCGTCGGCGGAGAACCTCAGCGGAACCGGCAGGTCGGACGTGGTCACGTCCCCCACCACGGAGAAACGGAAGCTCCTGGTGTCAACCGTACGTTCAGCCGCCTTCACCAGGGCGGCGGGAGTGGCCTGCAACTCGACCTCGGGAAGGCCGTCGACGGCGGTGCCGGATCCTCCCGCGTTCCCCCCCGAGGTGGTGCCGCCCCCGCAGGCGGCGGCCAGCAGGGCCAGGGTCATCAACAGCGCCGGTAGCAGTCTCGATCTTCCCATGGTGAACTCCTCGTTCTCAGTTCTCCATCGGCGGTTGCCACCGGTCCCTGAGGGCTGGACCCCGGGAGATCCATCGGATTGAACTGTGACAAGGGTCCGGGTGGGTCCCATCGGTCGGGCGGGCATCTACCCTTTCTCGGCAATGAAGACCGAGGAGATCGAACCGGAGGTCGGCCGCGCGCGTTCGCGGTTGATCCTGGTCCTGCGGATGGCGGTGAGTGCGGCGATGCTCGCCGTGCTGATCTCCCGCGTCCCGCGGGAGGAACTGTCCAATCTCTGGCAGGACTGGGACCGCACCCGGATCACCTGGTTGTTGATCGCCCTGGGCCTGACGGCCGGTTCGGTCCTGCTGGCGGCCCTGAGGTGGCGGCAGGTGCTCAGGGCCCTGGGTCTGACCGTCCCCACCCATCGCCTGCTGTCACTGCACCTGGCCGGCCTGTTCGTCTCGAACTTCCTCCCCAGCACCATCGGCGGCGACGTGTTGCGGGTCCGCCGGCTCTCCCGTCAGACCGAGGACCCCCCCGCCGCCTTCGCCTCGGTGATCATCGAACGGCTCACCGGTTGGTTGGTACTTCCGATGCTGACGATCACCGGTCTTCTGGTGAACCCCTCCCTGCTTCGGCTGGGCGCGGCCTCGTCCACGGCCCTGATACTGGTCGGAACCACCCTGGTGCTGGTCCTGACCGTCGTCTACATCGCCGAGCACGACCGGGTGGGTCGGCGCCTACAGGGCTCGGGGGCGATCCGCCGGCAACTGGCCGCCGTGCACCTGGGTCTGTCCCACCTTCGCGATCACCCCCATGACCTGCGCCGCCTGGTGGGGATCGGAATCAGCTACCAGACCACCCTGGTCGTGGCCACGGCCATGGCCGGGAGGGCCGTCGGCATCGACCTGGGACCCACCGCCTGGTTGGCCTTCGCCCCCGCCGTCCTCATCGCCCAGGTCTTCCCGCTCTCCGTCGGCGGCCTCGGTATCCGCGAGGGTGCGCTGGTGCTCTTTCTCGGGCCGCTGGGCGTAACCAACGCCGAGGCAATAGCCTTGGGGCTGCTGATCTACGCCATCAACCTGTTGGTCAGCCTCGCCGGAGCTCCGTCATTCGCCATGGGTCACCGGCGGTACGAGCGAGTGGGGGCAGCCCGATGAATTCCGAGTCAGCGACGGTCACGGCGGGTTCATCCCCCACTGTCCTCGGCCGGGACACGTCGGAGGTGGTCCACGATGCCCCACCCCGGGACCATCTCGAGGGTGACCGGCGGCGTATTCACCTGAGGTGGTGGATCGAGGTCGCCTACGTACTGGCCTTCTACACCGTCTACACCGGGATCCGGAACCAGTTCGGGTCTGGTGGCCGCTTCTCGGTGGGGGCCGACCGGGCCCTGTCGAACGCTGAATGGGTCATCCACATCGAGAAGAGTCTGGGTCTGTTCTTCGAGAATTCACTACAGGCCCTCTTTCTGGGGCAGGTCTGGTTCATCCGGATCTGGAACGTGTTCTACGGAAGCCTCCACTTCCTGGTCACCGCCACCGTGATGGTGTACCTGTACCGCCATTTCCCCACCCGCTACCGGCGCTACCGCACGATCCTGGCCGCCACGACCGGCCTGGCCCTGATCGGTTTCGCCCTGGTTCCGCTGATGCCACCGCGACTGCTCGGCGCCGGCCCCCCGTTCGGAGGCGGCCTGGCCCAGTACGGTTTCGTCGACACCCTCTCCAAGGTGGGCGCCCTGTGGTCCTTCGACTCGGGCACCATGCAGAAGATCTCCAACCAGTGGGCGGCCATGCCCAGTCTTCACATCGGCTGGTCCCTGTGGTGCGCCCTGGCGCTCTATCCGGTGCTGGTGCGCCGGTGGGCCCGGATTCTGGTCATCGTCTATCCGATGCTCACCCTCTTCGCGATCATCGTGACCGCCAACCACTACTGGTTCGACGCCCTGGGCGGGGCGTTGGTGCTGGGGGTGGGTTGGATGATCGGAACCCACTTCACCGCCCGGGTGCCGGCCCGACCGATTCCCGCCATCCCCGACTGAGGTGGCCCGCGGGGGTCGCCCGACCCCACGGCTCAGAAGATCGTGTAGGCCCCGTCGATCACCAGGGCGTCCCCGGTGTGGTAACCCGACTCCTCCGAGGCCAGGTAGACGGCGATGCCGGCGAAGTCGTCGGGCCGCCCCCACCGCCGGTGGGGGATGCGGGGCATCACCGCCTCGGCGAACCTCTTCCAGCCCAGTGCCTCCTCGGTCATGGGGGTCTCAATCCAGCCCGGCACGATGGCGTTGACCGTGATCCGGTGGCGGGCGAGCTCCACCGCCAGGGCCTTGACCATCGCCAGATGTCCGCCCTTGCCCGCCGCGTAGGACGACCCCCCGGCCTGACCCATGATCGTGGCGGTAGACGAGGTCACCACCAGACGGCCCCCCTCGCCCCGCGGGACCATGTGCCGGGCGGCCTCCCTCAGGGTCAGGAAGGTGCCGTCGAGATTGACCCTGAGCACTCTCCTCCACTCACCGAGGGTGGTCTCCGTGATCGGCTTCCTCTCCGCTGCCACCCCGGCGTTGGCGAAGCAGGAATCCACCCGACCCAGTTCGGCCACGGTGGCGGCGAAGGACTCCACCACCTGCTCCTCATCCCCCACGTCGCAGATGAGCCCCAGGGTCCTCCGGCCGTAGGGAGCGAGTCTCTCCAGGGCCGCCTCGTTCTTGGCCGGGTTGGTCCCCCATATGGCCACATCGGCCCCGGCCCGGGCCAGTCCCTCGGCCATACCCAGACCTATTCCCCCGTTCCCCCCGGTAACCAACGCCACATGGCCTTGCAGATCGAACATCGCCAGTCCTCGCTTCAGCTGGGCGGAGCCGTTCGCCCCGCGATTTGCCCGGGCGCCGACCGCCCGCCGCCAAGGTAGGTCAGGGACGGCGAAGGCCCCAATGGCGACACCCTCCCGCGGTTCCACCGGGCCCAGGGACGAAGCGCGTGACCCAACGGCCTCCCCCGTTTCCGATCGCCGGGCGGACCGGGGAGGGGCGCGGGAACCCACCGGCTTCGGGGAGTCCTACAATGATTCGAGGTGGTCCGTTCAGTTAGGAGATTGCGGCCGGGATGCTGCTCGACAAGATCAACAGCCCGGCAGATATGCGGGCCCTGAACG
>JALSTE010000043.1 GCA_026983855.1 Acidimicrobiia bacterium | reverse complement strand
GGCCCACCCCCGACCCGGTCAGCAGAACCCACTACTGGATCAGCAGCTCGGTCAGCACGACCCGTTTGACGAGTCGAACACCCTCCTCCTCGTCGTTGTAGATCTCGCGGGCCTTCTCACTCAGGGCCTTGCGCAGGGCATCCTGGCCCTCGACCGTCCGGAGGGTGTCGGCGTCGGTCTTGGCCATCTCGGTGAGGGTGGCGTCCAACAACAGGGGGAACTTGCCCTCGACGACGAGGGGGTCGGTGCCCTCCACCAGCACCACGGCGACCGACACCCGGGCGAAGTGCACCGGCTCCCCGGGCAGGTTCACGGTGAGGCTGCCGACGTCGAGAACCGCTCCCTCGGCCTCTTCGGAGATGGGGATGGTCGTGGTGGTGGTCGTGGCGCCCTCCGCCCCTCCGCCACCCCGACCGAACATGAAGTACGAGATGGCCAGGACGACCACGGCCACGATCACGAGCTTCTTCTTGTCCCCGCCGGAGTCCTCGCCCTTGTCGTCGTCCTTCTTCTTGGACTTCTTGTCGTCCTTCTTCGCCATCTCTCAGATCCTCCGTCGGGGGGAAGGTCCCGTCCCTGGTGTTGTCGGTCGTCTGCCCCCGGCCCGGGTTGAGTACCCGGGCCTGATTCCTTGGTTCAACTGACGCTCCCGTCGGCTATCCCGCGGCCACCTCATCGGGCGCCGGTGCCTCAGCGGCGGATGGGGCGTCGGGGGTGGCCGACGGAGGGTCGGGATCGGATCCGGCGGCGGCGGACAGGTCGGCGACCTGCTGCTCGGAGAGCAGGTCACTGACCGCGATCACCAACTCCACCCGGCGATTGCGGGCCCGTCCCTCCTCGGTGGAATTGTCGGCGATCGGTCGCTGATCGGCGTAACCACTGGCCACCAGGCGACGGGCCGGAATCCCGAACTGCTCCTCGAACTTGCGTACCACCGCCACCGCCCGGTCCACGGAGAGGTTCCAGTTGGTGTAGCTGCCGTGCAGGGGCTGATTGTCGGTGTGACCCTCCACCAGGATGGGGTTGTCGAAGGTGGCCAGGACCCGGGCCATGGCCTCGAGCAGATCGGTGCCCCGGCCCGGACTCAGTTCGGCCGAACCACTCTGAAACAGGATGTCGTCGGTGGAGAGGACCACGACCAGACCCCGGCCCTCGAGGCGGAAGCTGACGGCGTCGGAGAGACCCTCCCGGGCCGCCACCTGCGACAGGGCGTCCTGCACGTCGGTGAGTTGGGAGAGATCGAGGATGCGGGTGGTTCCCGAGGCATCGGGCTTACCGGAGGCATCCGGATTCGGGTCGAGGGCCTCGGCGAGGGCGTAGAGCCGGCTCAGTTCCTCGAGGTCCTTGGCGTCCTGCGAGTCCTGGGAGACGGGGATGGTGAGGGATCCCCCGGGGACCGGTATGAGGGATCCCGCCGGCTGGTTGGCCCCGCTGATGGTCAGTCCACCCTTGATGATGAAGTCCTGATAGGCGGTGTTGCCGAAGTCGGCCTCCAGGCCCTTGAGCAGGGTGAGGAACTTCTTCTCGTCCACGGAGCTGATGGCGAACAGGAGGACGAAGAAGGCCATCAGGAGGGTGACTATGTCGGCGTAGGTGGTCAGGAACCGCGGTGCGCCCTCCTCACATACGACCTTCTTCTCCCGGGCCACTACGCGGCCTCGAGTCGAGCCTTGGAACCGACACGGAGTTCGGGCTCTATGTAGGCCTCGAGCCTCTCCACCAGGTGGCGGGGACTGGAGCCCTCCCGAATGGCCAGAATGCCCTCCACGGTCAGCTCGCGGGAGGCGACCTCCATGGCGTTGAGCGTCTCCAGCTTGGCGGCCACCGGACCGAACAGGATGTTGGCGAAGAACACGCCGTACAGGGTGGTGAGAAGGGCCAGGGCCATGCCGGTACCGAGGGCGCTCGGATCCGCCAGGTTGCCCAGGATGTTGATGAGACCGATGACGGTTCCGATCATCCCCAGGGTCGGGGCGTACTCCACCAGCTTCTTGTACATGCCGATCAGGCTCTCGTGGCGGGCCTCCATGGCCCCGATCTCGGCTTCCATGACGTCGCGGACGTCCTCACCCTCCAACCCGTCCACGACCATCTGCAGTCCGGACTTCATGAACTGGTCGTCGAGCTCCTCCAGCCCGGCCTCCAGGGCCAGGATCCCGTCCCGGCGGGCCGCCTCGGCGAAGTTCATCAGGGTCGTGATCACCGAGTCGGGATCCGGCGGGGCCCCGGTGAAGGCCACGATGAAGCCCTTGGGGAATCTCTTGGCGTCGTCCATTCGGTAGCCGGCGAACACCGCCCCCACGGCTCCGAAGAGCACCAGCACGAAGGACGAGGGGCCGATCAGGGGACCGAAGCTGTTGCCGTCCATGAGCGTCGACACGATCACGGCCACGAACACCAGGCCCAGACCGGCCATCGTCAGTGGATCCACGGACTAGCCCTCACTTCCCGGCAGAAGGGTCAGGAGGGTTCCGGCGGCGCCGCTGCCCTTCAGTTCATCGGAGGCCACGATGACCGAGGCCCGGAACAATCGTGAGCGATCCACCACCTCCTGCGGCGACTCGGCCACGACCATCTTGCGACCATCGACGAGGGTTATGACCGTGTCGGGTGTCGACTCGACGAACTCGATCAGGTCGGCGTTGAGATAAAGCGGCTCGCCCTTGAGGCGATGCACGAGGATCACCGGGACACCTCCATGTGTGCGCGTTGTGAACTCGGCTGCATGGTCCGTCGTCTCTCCTACCCCTGTGTTAAGAGGTTGTCCGGGGTTGATGGGTAAGTTTCACCACTCACAGTGGTTACAAGGGGTTACTACCGCTTGAGGTTGACCAGGTCGTTGAGCATCTCGTCGGACGTGGTGATCACCCTGGAGTTGGCCTGGAAACCACGTTGGGCGATGATCATGTTGGTGAACTCCCGGGCCAGGTCCACGTTGGACATCTCGAGCGTCCCGGCCGAGATCGGTCCCCGGTTACCGGTGCCGGGTTCCCCGATCAGGGGCTCTCCGGAGTTGACCGAGGCGGTGAAGTTGGAGTCCCCCTTGCGGACCAGACCGCCGGGATTACTGAAGGTGGCGGTGGCCAGACGACCGAGGAGCTTGTTCTCACCGTTGGAGAACTGGCCGTCGATGGAGCCGTCGTCACTGATCGTGTAGCCCGTCAGATAGCCGATGGCCCGACCGTCCTTGTTGCTGGCCTCCACGGTGGAGGGCCCCCCGAACTGAACGAGGGACAGCGGTCCGTCGATCACCACGTCGAAGGACAGCGGATTGGCCCCGGGGGGTGTGAATCCCGAGATGGTCAGGGGGCCGGGGGTGGCCAGGGTCCCGTCGGTGTTGAACTGAATTGACGAGGGGGTCATTGTCGCCGGGGAGCCGTCGATGCTCGCCGACACGGACCAGTCGTTGACCGCCTGGTTGGTGAAGATGAAGCTGGCCTCGTGGGAGTTCCCCAGGGAGTCGAACACCAGGATCGAGGCCACCGCCTGGCCACCCACCGGGGTCTCGGCCGAGAGGCTCCCCCCCACCTCGACCACCTGGGTCTCCTTGGGCTCGATGACCTGACCCACCGGTATCCGAAGGCTGCTGATGGGTTGGTTCGTGTCCACCACCCCGGTACTGCTGGCCACCCAACCCTGAACCTCGATGCCCCCCGCCCCGGTGAGGGTGCCGCGCTCGTCAAAGGTGAACGATCCGGCCCGGGTGTACATGCGGTTGCCACCGGCGTTGACCACGAAGAACCCGTCACCCTGAACCGCCACGTCGGTGTTGCGGCCGGTCACCTGGCTGGCCCCCTGGGTGAACACCCCGTCAATCGCTCCGACCTTCACACCGAGTCCGATCTGGGCCGGGTTGAGACCCGCCCGCTCGGAGGACGAGCCGCTGGCGCCCCTCAGCACCTGGGAGATGGTCTCGGCGAAGGTGACCGCGCTGGCCTTGAACCCCGGGGTGTTGACGTTGGCGATGTTGTTGCCGACGACATCCATCATCGTCTGGTGGGTACGCAGACCGGATACTCCGGCGAACATTGAACGCATCATGGGTGGGTTTTCCTCCCGGTTGGGACCGTGGTTGTGGTTGTGGTGATTGGGTTGGGGCCGGTCGAGCTCATGACGACCGGACCCGGTGGATCGAATTCGGGTGAGGCGCCGGCGACATCAACCCCCGTCGGTGGCCTTCGGGGTGGAGGGATCGGCGCCCTCGGCGGGTTGGCGGGTGGACGCACCGCTCTCCCCATCGGTGGGGTTGACGGTGGAGACGCTGGTCACGTCGTCGATACTGATCTCGCGGCCGTCGACCACGAGAACGGGTCCGGAATCCGTGGCCCGCACCCCGCTCACTATCCCGGTGACGTTCCCCAGTACCTCGTCATCGGCGGTGATCTCCCGGCCGATCATGTTGGCGGCGGCCCCGAACTGGGTGAGCCCGGCCAGACTGCTCTGCAGGGCGGACATCTTCTGCACCGCCTCGACGTTGGCGAACTGGCTGGTCTGCTGGAGCAGGGCCGAACTGTCCATGGGCTCCATGGGATTCTGATTCTGAAGCTGGGAGACCAGGAGCTTGAGGAAGAGGTCGGTGCCCAGATTCCCCAGTCCGGCCGACTCCCCCGTGTTGATTCCCGGCGTGATTGAACTGATCATCGGTCTCTCCTGGGAGCCAGGCTCCGGCCGCCTGATGTGAACATGGCCGGAGAATGTGTGACTGAACTGAGCATCGGACTCTCCTAGAGACGCATCTCGTCGGTTCGCGGGGCCCTTACCCGTCTCACCCGCGACCCCGGGGCCGCACCCGGCCGGGTCCAGGGTCGGGATGGCTCACGATCTCCCCCTCCAGGGGTCTGGTCGCGGTCCCCGGACCCCAGGCCCCTCTCCCCCAGCAGGTCCGAGAGCTGTCGTTCCCACATCTCGACCCGATTGGCGCCGGCACCGGCGTCGGTGACGGTCACCTGAACCCCCGTGGCGTGAACGGCGAGACGCACCCTGAGGCCGTGCATGGCCCCGAAATCCAGGGTCACGCTGCGGGGAGGATGCTGCCGGGACATGGCCTCGATGGACTCCACCACCCTCTGGAGGGAACCGGCCTCGGGGCCGAGCGGCCGCCCGGCGGCAGTCGTTCCGGCCGGGCCGGGGCCGGTCGGATTGGCCGATGCCGCTCCGCCTTC
>JALSTE010000042.1 GCA_026983855.1 Acidimicrobiia bacterium | reverse complement strand
CGGCCACCCCCGACTCAGGAGGCGGCTGACCCCCGACCCAACAGCACACCCACCCCCGACTCAGGAGGCGGCGAACTCATCGCGGGCGAGCAGGGCCGCCCCCATGGCTCCGGCCCTCTCCCCCAGGGCGGCGGGGACGATGGCGGGATCGGGGCGGTGGCCCGAACCGAGAACCAGGTCGGAGTAGTGCCTCAGGAGAGGCTCCTCGTAGAGATCCCAGTCGGCCACGAGACCACCGCCCAGGATCATGAGTTCGGGGTCCAGGGCCGCGGACACGTTCGCCAGACCCAGGGCCAACCACCAGGCGAAGCGATCCAGAACCTCCACCGCCACGACGTCGCCGGCCCGGGCGGCCCGGGTGAGGTGCTCCCCACGGACGTTCTCCAGATCTCCACCGGCCAGCACCAGGATCTGGCTGGGTGACTCGGCGATGGCGGCGGTGCGGGCCATTCGTCTCAGCCCGCTTCCCGAGGCGTAGCACTCCCAGCATCCCCTGCGACCACACGCACAGGGCTCGCCGTGGGCATCGACGGTCATGTGGCCCAGTTCACCGGCCATGCCGTGGGCCCCCCGCTGAACCTCCCCGGCCACGATCACCGATGAACCGATCCCCGTACCCAGCGTCACCAGCACCGCGTCGCGGACACCCATGGCGGCACCGAAACGCAACTCGGCCCGGGCCGCGCAGTTGGCGTCATTGTCGATCCACACCTGGCGTCCCAGCCTCTCGGCGAGGAGATCGGCGATCGGGGCCTCCACCGGCCCACCCAGGTTGGGGGCGAACCGGAACCTCCCCTCGGTGTCGAGGAGCCCCGGGAGACCGAAACCCATGGCGTCCACCTCACCGGGGATCCGCACCAGTTCGCCGCTGACCTCAGCCAGAACCTCCACCAGGTTCTCGGTCCCCTCCGGTGTGGCGACACGGGTCTCGGCGACCACCCGGTTGTCGGAGTCCAGGATCACTCCCAGGCACTTGGTGCCGCCGACGTCGATGCCCACCGTGTACCCGGCCCGCCCGGCCGCCACCTCAGGTGTCCTCGTCCGGTCCGCCGTCCCCGTGACCCTCGGCGGGGACGACACCCGACTCGGCGACACCCCCGTCCTCCCCGCCTTCCCCGCCAGTGTCGGACCCGGGTCCGGTCCAGGTGGTGAAGAACTCCCGGCCCGTGTCGGCCAGTCGCCTGATGACGTCAACACCCGAACTTGGGTCCTCCAGGGTCTTCTCGGCCAGCGCCAGCAGAATCTGGCCCGCCCTCACGAACTCCAGGGCCGCCGCTCTCAGGTGCTCCACGGGCGGGTTGTCGGACGGGCCGCCCGGCCCCGGCACCTCGGTCAACTCTCGGCCCGGGCCTGGAGGTCATCGAGGGCGGTGTGGATTATCCGTCCCTCCGCCCTACGCTTCACGAACCCCGGCAGGGGCACCATCAACTCGACCTCGAGGTGATAGGTCACCTCGCACTGGTCGGGGTTCCCCTCCACGGGAGTGAAGCGATACCAGCCGTCGAGGCGGTTCGTGATGTCCCCCTCCTCGAGCACCCAGGTGAGACGCTCGGGGGCCCCACCGTGGTCGTAGCACAGGGTGTAGGTGGTACTGCGTCCCATGGCCGCGGCCCGGAATCGCACCCTACGTGGACGGCCCTCGGTGTCGGTCTCGAGGATCTCGGCGTCCTTGAGGTCCGAGGTCCACTCCGGATACCTCTCCACGTCGGCCGCCAACTCGTAGCACCGGGCCGGTGACGCCTCGATGACACGGGTTTCGGTTGCCTCGTCAAGCATCTGGCCTCCATGGTGGGTGCGGATACCCCTCTCCCGGTCAGGCCGGATCGGGACGGGGAGACCGGGGTCTTCCCCGCCGGCGCCGGCGGCAGGAACCTCGAGGGACTTCAGTTCTGTGTCCGGGGTCTGAATCTACCGTGTCTGGCCGACCACACCCCCGCCACTCCGAGGCCGTACACCGGGGCGAGTATCCCGAAGGCAACCGGGGTGAAGGGTCGAATCGACGCCGCGGTCAGGCAGGACACCACCTGCACCACTTCGGCTCCCATCAGATGTCGTCGGACCGACGGCGGCGCGCCCTCGCTGAGCAGGTACAGCCCCGCCACCGACAGCAGTTCGGTTCGACTGCGACCGGCGGCCACGACGAACGACCAGGCGAAGGCCGCCATCCCCAACAGCAGCAGGACGACGGACACGGCCAGGGTGACGATTCCCAGTCGGTTGGGTGAGACGACACCGGCCGCCAGAGCCACCAGCAGCACCACGGTCCCGATCCAGGAGGCCCTGACCTCCCGATACTCCAGGGGGGGAACCGAATCGGGAACCGGCTGAGGTGAACCCGTCATGACATCACCTCGCTCGACTGCTCTGGATGGCCGTCGGACACGACGCCCCCGACCGGTGGAAGACGGCCGTTCACGACAGTGCCCCGGCCAGACGGGCGGCCAGGACGTCGTAGGAGAAGGCCTCCACCGCCCGGCGGCGACCGGCGGCCGACATCGCCGCCCTGAGCCCGTCATCAGAGAGCAGGCGTCCGATGGCCAGGGCCACCTGACCCGGATCGGTGGGGTCGGTGACCACCAGGCCGGTGACGCCGTCCTCCACCGCCTCCTCCGCTCCCCCGCTGCGACCGGCCACCTGGGGCACCCCCGCTGCCGCCGCCTCCAGGAACACGATCCCGAAACCCTCCTGCTCCAGGCCCAACCACCGGGTCCGGCAGGCCATGGCGAACACGTCACCCATCCCGTAGATGTCGGCCTTGTCGCTCTCATCGAACCGACCCAGGAAGGTGACTGGGGCCGCGATCTGACCGGCGATCCTCTCCAGACGCCGCCGGTCCCGGCCGTCCCCACCGATGGCCAGGGTCAGACCGGGCCTGGCCGCCTCCAGCACCCCCACCGCCCGGATCACGGAGTCGAAGCCCTTCCGGGGCACCAGACGCGACACCGAGACCACCAACTCGGCGTCGGGATCGATCCCGAACCGCTCCCTGGCGCCTCGTTTCCGCTCCTCCGACAGAGGCCGGAACCGCTCCACGTCGACACCCGGAGGCACCTCGACGACGGGAAGGGACCGACCCGCCGCCCTCTCGGCCTCGGCCGCCGGATATCCGCCGGCGGCGATTACCACCTCGGCTCCCCCCAGGACCCGGGCCAGGAGCCTCCGGGTCACCGGCAACCGGCCCGGGACCGTGACCTCGGCCCCATGGAGGACCACCCCGTAGGGATGCCGCAGCCGAGGGGCCACGAACCCCAGGGGCAGGGCGGGATCGACGATTACCAACTCCGCCCCGACCTCGTCGGCGAGATCATCGATGAGGGCCGCCAGACCCGGACGGGGAAGCAGCACCCGGTCCCGGGCCCTCACCACCCTGAATTCCTGCTCGGCGTCCCAGGCCTCCGCCCCCCGGTGGGGGGTGGTGAGGACGGTGACCCCCTCGGGGGGGAGACGCCGCCACAGCTCCCACAGGTAGTTCTGGATTCCGCCCACCTTGGGGGGGAAGTCGTTGGTCACCAGGAGATGGGGTCTCACGGCCGACCATCCTGCCCGATGCGCGGCCGGACATCGGACTCGAACTCGGCCCTCACGTCCGGATCGGCCTCATCGGAGGGATCCAGGCCGCAGAGCGGGAACAGATGGTCCAACCCCAGTCGACGAGCCGCCCACACCGCATGGGCCCGGACCACGGCGCTCTCGTGTCGCAGGCACCGGGCCAGCACCGCCTCGGTCGCCGGGTCGGCGGGATCACCGATGTTGCCCAGCACGATCAGGGCGTTGCGTCTGAGGTACTCGGGGCGACGGCGAGGTATGTACCAGTGACCGAACTGCGAAAGGAGCGTGTCGTCGTCCATCTCCAGCAGGGCGACGACGTCGGGGTGGGGTGAGATCCCCGTCTCCGACCCTTCCGTGCCCCCGGTGTCGGACCATCCACCGTGAGAGGGAGAAGCACCGGTGGGGGCGTCATCGGACCCGGGGGCGGCAGTGCGGAGATTCACCGGACAGACCTCCTGGCAGATGTCGCAACCGTACAGCCGGTCACCCAGGGCCTCCCGGTATCGGAGGGGGAAGGTCCCCGGGGCCTGGACCAGCCAGGCCAGGCAACGCCTGGCGTCCAACACCCCGGCCGTGCTCAGGGCGTCCGTGGGACAGGCGGTGCGACACCGGTTGCACGGTCCACAACCGTCGGGGCGGACACCTGCCGCGGCCTCGAGGGGGCAGTCGGTGACGACCGAACCGAGCACCAACCAGGAACCCAGCCTCTCAGATATCAGGTTCGTGTTCTTCGCCAGCCACCCCAGGCCGGCCCGATAGGCGGCGGCACGGTCCACCAATCGGTTGTCGTCGAGAACCACCTCGGCCCGCCAACCGCGGTCACGCAGTACGACGGCCACCTCCTCCAGGGCCCGGGAGAGATGCTCGTACTCACGGCGGTACACGTAGCGAGCCACCCGGCCCTGATTGGCCTCGGGCCGGGGATCCCCTTCCCGGTGGTAGCGACGGACACCCACCAGGATCGACCGGGCGCCGGACAGGATCCGGCCCGGGTCGGTGGATCGTTCCGGTCGACCGTAGGTGAACCACATCCCCCCGTGCAGCCCCGCCGCCTTGCGTTCCTCGATGGCCCGGCGGGCCTCCACCAGGGGATCGGCCGTGGTGACCCCGAGGTCGTGGAGCCCGGCCGCCAGACCGGCCCGACGCAGTTCTTCCACTGAGGGGATCTCCGGCACCCCGAGATGATCACACAGGCGCCACCCCGCCGCCGACCCCCCGCCGCCGACCCTCGACCGGGTCCCCGTGGGCCTGGTGGCCCCGGTGGCGCTGGGGCCGTGGCACGGGCGTCCGGAAACGTTGCGGCGGGGTAGCTCAGACCACCGTGTGCCGAATTCCCGGGACCAGGCCGCCGTCGCTGAGCCGTCGCAGGGCCCGGGCCTCGTCCAGGTCGATGACGGTCGCCTCGGTGGAGCCGGGGTGACCGACCAGGAAGCTCATGAGACAGTCGCCGCACGCCGCCTCGGACCTGACGGCGCAGGTGTCGCAGTCGATCACGAGGGGGGTCTCGGGGTGCAGTGAGCGAACCGATGGGTGATTGGGGGACATGACGAACCTCCGACGACGGACGAGCCGACGGCCCCCCGGAAATCCTCCGGGGGTGACCACTTCGGCTGTTGACCAGAACCTAAGGAGGGGGTGTGACAGCAATGATCAACATCCCCGCGCCCCC
>JALSTE010000041.1 GCA_026983855.1 Acidimicrobiia bacterium | reverse complement strand
CTGGCTGGTTATCTCGACCCGGCCGGTGACGGAGTTGCGGACCGGTACGTTTCCCCCGTGGTGACCGAACCTCATCTTGAACGTCCGTCCCCCCAGGGCCAGGGCCAGAACCTGGTGCCCCAGGCAGATACCGAAGATGGGAACCCGGCCCAGGAGGGCCCCCAGCTCACCTATGAGGGGGCCCACCATCGTGGGATCACCCGGACCGTTGGACAGGAACACCCCGTCGGGCCCCAGGGCCAGGACCTCCGCCGCGGTGGCCGAGGCGGGGACCACCGTGACCCGGGCGAATTCCGCCAGACGGCGGACCATGGTCCTCTTGATCCCCAGGTCGTAGGCCACCACGTTCCAGGGACCGGAACCCACGGTGTAGCCGGTGTCGGTGGTGACCTCCGAGACCAGGTCCACACCCGAGGTCCCCGGTTCGGCCCGGGCCAGATCCGCCAGCACCGGGGCCGGGGCGGTGCCGAGGGCCGCGGCCATGGCCCCGGACCGGCGGATGTGGCGGGTCAGACGGCGGGTGTCCACCCCGGTGATGACGGGCACCCCCCGGTCGGCCAACCAGGGACCCAGGTCACCCTCGGAGCGCCAGTTGGACCTGACCCGGGCCAGGTCCCTCACCACCACCCCGCGGCAGTGCACGGCCCCGGACTCGTCGTCGGCGGCGGTGACCCCGTAGTTGCCTATGTGGGGGTAGGTGAAGGCGATGATCTGACCGGCGTAGGAGGGGTCGGTCATGACCTCCTGGTAGCCGGTCATGACCGTGTTGAAGACCACCTCGCCGCTGTGGGCCTCACCCGTCGCCCCCAGGGCCTCCCCCTCGAAGATCGTCCCATCGGAGAGGACCAGTCGGGCCGGCCGGGCCGCGGTCACGGACCGTCCCCGCCGTCCACGACCACCGCCCTGCCGGCGTAGACCGTGTGGCGGACCCGTCCGGTCAGTGTTCGGCCCTCATAGGGCGTGTTGCGGCTCCGGGACGCCATGGCCCTCCCCGAGACCGTCCAGCTCTGACCGGGGTCGACGACACAGATGTCGGCGGGCGCCCCCACCCTCAGTGAGCCATCGTGGCCGGCCAGCCCGGCGATTCGGGCCGGGGTCCAGCTCATGAGGTCGAACACCCTCTCGACGGGCAGATCCAGCTCGGTCAGGGCCAGGGCCAGGGCGGTCTCCAGACCCAGCATCCCCGGGGGGGCCTGGTCGAAGGGCAGGTCCTTGGTCTCGGGGGTGTGGGGGGCGTGGTCGGTGGCTATGGCGTCGATGGTGCCGTCGGCCAGACCCGCCCTCACCGCGGCCACGTCCTCGGAGGTGCGCAGGGGGGGATGGACCTTGAACACCGGATCGAAGGTGCGGCACTCGGCGTGGGTGAGGGTGAAGTGGTGGGTGGTGGCCTCGGCGGTGACCGCCACCCCCGCCCGGCGGGCCCGACGGACCATGTCCACCGAACCGGCGGTGGACAGGTGCTGGAAGTGGATTCGGGCCCCGGTGAGACGGGACAGGGCGATGTCGCGCATCACCATCAGCTCCTCGGCCTCGGCCGGTTGACCCGGAATTCCCAGCCGGGCCGACCACTCCCCCTCGTGCATGGCCCCCCCTCCGGCCAGGGCCGGGTCCTCACAGTGCTGGGCCAGGGTCACCCCCAGTCCCGATGCGTACTCCATGGCCCGGCGCATCAGGGCGTTGTCGGCCACGCCCGTGCCGTCATCGGTGAACATGGTGACTCCGAGCTCGGCCATCTCCCCCATGGGGGCCAGCTCCCTCCCGGCCCGACCCTTGGTGATGGCCCCCACCGGCAGGACCCGGCAGGGCACGGACTCCGCCAGGCGGAGGATGTCGCGGACCAGAGACGGCGAGTCGATCGCCGGGGTGGTGTTGGGCATGGCGCAGACGGTCGTGAAACCGCCCCGGGCCGCCCCCAGGGCCGCGGTGTGAACCGTCTCGGCGTCCTCCCGGCCCGGTTCCCGCATGTGGGTGTGGAGGTCGACCAGACCCGAGGCCACCAGGCAACCCGAGGCGTCGAGCACCAGGTCGGCCCCCTCACCGACGCCCTCACCGACGTCGACGATCCTCCCCTCCGAGATGAGCAGCTCGGCGTGCCGGCGTCCGCCGGGTTCCACCAGTTCACCACCCCTGATTCCGATGGTCATCGACGTCACCGTCCCTCCCCGGTTCCGAACTGGGCGGGGTCGGCTGCCTCCGAGCCCAGGAGCTTGAACAGCACCGCCATGCGGACCGCCACCCCGTTGGCCACCTGGCGGGTGATCACCGCTCCGGGATGGGTGTCGAGCACGTCGGAGTCGATCTCGATGCCCCGGTTCACCGGCCCGGGGTGCATCACCACGGCATCGGGCCTCATCCGGGTGGCCCGGGAGGCGGTGAGACCGTAGCGGTTGGTGTACTCCAGCAACGAGGGTATGAGGGCCTCGACCATCCTCTCCCTCTGGATCCTCAGCAGGGCCACGACGTCCAGCTCGGGCAGCACCGCGTCGAGGTCGTGGCTGACCTCCACCGGCCAGCCCACGAGCGAGGGGGGCAGCAGGGTCGGCGGGGCGATCAGGGTGACCCGGGCCCCCAGGGAGGTGAACGCCGCCACGTCGGACCGGGCCACCCGGGAGTGCCGTATGTCTCCGATGAGACCGATGTGCACCCCCGACAGATCGGGGTGGTCATCGGTTCCCGTGCCGAGGGTGCGCCACAGGGTGTAGGCGTCCAGCAGGCCCTGGGTCGGGTGGGAGTGCCACCCGTCCCCGGCGTTGATCACCGAGACCGTGGGGGCCACCCAGCTCCGGAGCTGCCATGGCACACCGGAGCTGCCGTGACGGACCACGAAGGCGTCCACGCCCATGGCCTCGAGGGTCTCGACGGTGTCCCTGATGGATTCCCCCTTGGCCACCGAGGAGCCCCCCGGCGAGAAGCTCATGGTGTCGGCTGACAGTCTCTTGGCCGCACTCTCGAAGCTGAGCTTGGTTCGGGTGGAGTTCTCGAAGAACAGGGTGCACACCGTCCGGCCCCTCAGGGCGGGCACCTTGGGGATGCGACGGCGGGTGACCTCGGCGAAGCGGTCGGTCAGCCGGAGAATCTCCACTATGCCGTCCGCACCCAGCTCGTCGAGCGAGAGCAGGTGGCGGACACCCGGTGCCGGTGTGGATTCCGGAACCTCCCCGGGGGCGAATTCGGGGCTGATCTCGTCGCGGATGTCGGTTTCGGTGGTCATCGTCTCATCTCCCCGAGTTCCACCGCTTCCAGGCTCACGTCGACCACCTCGTCCCTCCGGGTGGGAATGTTCTTGCCCACGTAGTCAGGTCGGATCGGCAGCTCGCGATGGCCGCGGTCCACCATCACCGCCAACTGCACCGTGCGGGGCCGGCCGAAGTCGGTGAGGGCGTCGAGGGCGGCCCTGATGGTCCTACCGGTGAACAGCACGTCGTCAACCAGGATCACGTTGGTGCCGGTCAGGTCGAACGGCACGTCGGTGATGGCCTCGGGCAGCACCGGGCGCAGGCCTATGTCATCTCTGTACATGGCCACGTCGAGCACCCCCGTGGGCACCTCGACACCCTCAATGGTCCGCAACTTGTCGGTCAGGACCCGGGCCAGGGGCACCCCGCCGGTCTGGAGTCCGATGACGGCCACGTCATCGAGCCCCTCGTTGGCCTCCACCACCTCATGGGCTATCCGGGTGAGGGCCCGGTCGATCCCGTCCCGTTCGAGTATCCGGGTGCGGGGAACGAATACGGCACCGAATGGACGCGTCTTGCGTCTCTCGCGTTCGGCCATCGGCCTTCCTCCTGTCCGTATGGGCCTCACGGGACCCTCTTGACGGTCAGGAGCGCACCCTAGTCGAAACCGACCCCGCCGGGGTTCACCCCTCGCGGCCCCGGGTCCGGTCGGCGACGGCGGCCGCCACCCCGTTGACGAATCTCCCCGCCTCGGGGCCGCTGAAGTGCTTGGCCATGTCCACGGCCTCGTTGATGACCGCCCCCACCGGAACCTCGGGCCGGTGGGCCAGCTCGTAGGAGGCCAGCAACAGGATTATCCGGTCCAGTACCGAGAGTCGCTCCAGCCTCCACGCCGGGTCCAGTGACGCCGACACCAGTTCCTCGAGACCCGACCGCTCGCGGTCCACACCCTCCACCAGGCTCACGACCATCTCCCCGGGCGCCACCGGGAGATCGGCCAGGACCTCGGACACCGCGATGTCCTTCATCTCCGACTCGTAGAGCAGGGACACCGCCCGCTCCCGCTCCTCCCGGCGACGGGTGGGGACGTCGGCGGAGAAGGGATCGGCTGAACTCCCCGCCCCCTTCCGGCCGCTCAAGCCCGTTCCAGGTACTGGCCGGTGCGGGTGTCGACCTTGATCTTCTCGCCGGTCTCCACGAAGAGCGGCACCTGGACCACCAGTCCCGTCTCCAGGGTGGCGGACTTGCGGGCGCCCGACACCCGATCGCCCTGGATACCGGGTTCGGTCTCGGCCACGCTGAGCACGATCGAGGCGGGCAGGTCACTGCCCACGATCTCGTCCCCGTACATCAGCAGGGTGATGTTGTTGGCCTCGACCAGATAGTCACTGGCGTCGCCCAGGACCTCGGGGGGCACGCTCATCTGGTCGTAGGTGCTGGTGTCCATGAAGACCATGTCCGACCCGTCGCGGTAGAGGAATTGGAAGTCCCTCTTGTCGATGATGGCCCTCTCCATCTTCTCGCCCGCCCGGAAGGTTCGTTCGAGGACCGCTCCGGACCTCATGTTCTTCAGGGTCGTCCGCACGAAGGCTCCTCCCTTGCCCGGCTTGACGTGCTGGAAGGCCTGGATCTGGAACAGTCCCTCGGGGAGGTCGAGGGTCATTCCGGTCTTGAAGTCTGAGGTGGAGATGGCGGCCATCAGGGGCTCCTGACTGGGTGGTTCCGGTGCGCCGGCGGCTCAGGCACCGTTCGGGTTTCGGGGTGAGGAGGTGAGGATCTCACATCCCGCGGGGGTGACCACGACGGTGTCCTCGATCCGGACACCACCGAGCCCGGAACGGTACACGCCGGGCTCCACGGTTACGACCTCCCCGACCTCGAGTGGTTCCCCGTGACCGCGGAGCATCGGGGCCTCGTGGATGTCGAGGCCCAGACCGTGACCCACCCCGTGCACGAACAGGTCACCCATTCCACGGTCCTCGATCACGTCCCGGGCCGCCCGGTCGACCTCCCGGCCCGTCACCCCGGCCCGAACCGCGGCCACCCCGGCGGAGTTGGC
>JALSTE010000040.1 GCA_026983855.1 Acidimicrobiia bacterium | reverse complement strand
CGGGATCCGCGGTCGGCGACGGCCTTCCAGCCCCTGACGACCTGGTCGGAGGGAGGGATCTCGACGGGGTCGGGCCCACGGCGTCCCCCCGAACCCCGCTTCCGCCGCCGACGGCCGTGGGATCCCCTCGCCAGGGGCAGGAGGGCCCGGAGGGTGGAGGTGTGCACCAGGGGGAAGATGAAGGCGGCGTGGGCGAGACCTGACTCGCACTCGACCGGTTCGGTGAGGTCCGAACCCTCCCGACCGGTCTCCAGCAGGTAGGCGCAGTCGCCGCCGCCGAGGTTGGACGCCACGACCTGTCCGGGCTCGCGGGGCAGAATCAGGCCCGGCTCCCCGTCGACGCGGACCACGAGCCCGTCACGTTCGATACGCCCGATCGCCACCGGGGCCACCAGCCCGTAGGGACGAACGACCAGGGCCACCGCCACCGGCTCGGGAGTGGCGTTGTGGACCTCGACCACGACGCGCTCGCCCCCGTCGGAGGTGACGAAGGCCCGGTGGGTGACCTGACCACCGTTCACACCCACGCTGGTCTCCACGACCGGTGACAGCTCCACCGGGGCCTGACGGACACCCGCCTTGCGGGAGGGGTAGACCCACCCCTCGGCCCCTCGGATCCACCAGTCCAGGGACCAGGAGGCGGGACCCGGCTGGACCAATCCCCGCCGGTCCACCCCGGCCTTCAGCGATGACCCCAGGTTTCCCAGCAGGGTCCAGTTGCGCCCGGTGACGTTGGAGGGGTCGGCGCCCCCGACCACGTAGGCCGGGGATTCGGGATCGGCCTGACGCTCCAGCCAGCGGGGCTGGATCCATCCCCTGCCGAGCAGGGGTGGGGCGGAGCGGCGGCCGGTTCGTCGCGACGGTGGCACGTTCGACTCGATTCGGGGGATGGCGGACGCCGACAGGCTAAGGGCCCCGAGGAGAGGTTGACACCCCGAAGTACACTGCCACGATGGCCCAGACGACGACCGAGGTGCTGATACCGGTGAAGAATTTCACCGATGCCAAGGAGCGTCTGTCGCCCCACCTCGATACCGACCAGAGGGCCGAACTGGCCCGGCTCATGGCGGCTCGGGTGATCAAGGCCGCCCGTCCCCTCGGGGTCTCGGTGGTGTGCGACTCGGAGGATGTGGCCACCTTCGCCGACAAGCTGGGGGCCCGGGTCATCTGGTGCCCGCGCCGGGGACTCAACATGGCCGTCCACGATGGTGTGCGGGCCCTGGCCGCCGAGGGTGTGGACCGGGTGGTGGTGTCCCACTCCGACCTGCCCCTGGCCGGCGACTTCTCCGAGCTGGTGGAGTTTCCCGGGGTTCTGCTCGTCCCCGACCGTCACGGCCGGGGCACCAACGTGGCCTCGGTGCCCACGGCGGTGGACTTCCGCTGGTCGTACGGTCCCGGCTCCTTCGAGCGTCACCGCGCCGAGGCCCTCAGGTTGGGATTGGCCCTGGGGGTGCGCCGGATCCCCGAGCTCATCTGGGACATCGACACCCCCGCCGACCTCTCCCCTCCCCACCCCCGGGGGCTACCCGACGAGCTGGCCGAACTGCTGGCCCTGGCCCCCACCGCCTGAACGGGGTCCGTCGATGGAGCTGAACCTGCCCACCCCCCACAGCGCCCTGGCCATCGTCGCCCATCCCGACGATGCCGAGTTCCAGTGCGGGGCCACCCTGGCCAAGTGGGCGGCGGCGGGGGCGGTGATCCACCATCTGGTCTGCACCGACGGCTCGAAGGGCACCTGGGATCCCAACGTGGACCAGGCCCGTCTGGTCGCCACCCGCCAGGAGGAACAGCGGGCGGCGGCCCGGGCCCTGGGCGCCACCGGCCAGGTGGTGTTCCTCGGCTGGCCCGACGGTGAGCTGGAATCGGGCCTGCGCCAGAGGAGCCAGGTCGCCTACTGGATCCGCAAGTTGCGCCCCGACGTGGTGCTGGGCCACGACCCGTGGAAGCGGTACCGCCTCCATCCCGATCACCGCAACGCCGGTTTCCTGGCCACCGACGGGGTGGTGGCCGCCCGTGATCCGTTCTTCTTCGTCGAGCACGACATCGCCCACCACCGTCCCTCGGCCCTGCTGTTGTTCGAGGCCCAGGAACCGGACCACGCCGAGGACGTCACCGGATTCGCCCCGGCCAAGGTGGAGGCCCTGCTCGCCCACCGCAGCCAGTTCGAGACCACCCACGACATCCCCGATGCCGACGATGAGGACCAGCGGGCCCGTTTCGCCGACTGGGTGGATCACACCCTGGCCGGTGGCGGGATCCGGGTGGGGGTTCGCCACGCTGAACTCTTCCGGGCCATCACCGACCTCTGAGCCCCCCCACCGGGCCTCCCTCCCCCACATCCCCGGATCTATACCCGGCCGATGGTCGTCACACGACCACGGAACGGGCATAGATCCGGGGGGAGGGGGGATTGGGGGTGGGGGGTGGGTCAGGGGGTTCGGAAGGCCCGCTCGGGATCCACCCCGGGTCTCCAGAGGGGGACGGTGGTGCTCACCTGGGTCTCGGCGGCCAGGATCACGTCCTCGGAGAACCCCCGGTCGATCAGCTCCCGACCGCTGACGGTGCGCGGGAGCCACCCGGCCGGATCCCCGAGGGCCCGGTGGGTGTGGGCGGCGGCGATGGCCTCCACCGAGAGGACCAGGCCCAGGTCGGCACACGCGGCGGCGATGGCCCCGGCCCCGACCCAGTCCTCCAGGGCCGGCCTCGTGCCCCCGATCCCGGCGGTGCTGGTCCAGGACTCGGCACAGGCCACGATGGTGACCCGGTCGACGGGACCACGGAGGGCCTCACCGATCTCGCCGGCCACCGCGGTGGCGTTGCGAAGGCAGCCCACCAGAACCACCGGCGCCCCCCGGGCGGCGTGGACGCAGCGGGCCCCGTTCAGCGAGGTGAAGATCAGCCTCATGCCCGGCTCCCGGGCCAGGGGCTCCCGCAGCCCGGCGAGGGAGGCCGGTGACAAGGAGAACAACCCCCGGGGACCGACCTGGCGGGTGGCGCTGATCATCTCCCCCCGGAGCGACCGTTGCACCACCCCGGGCCCACCGGCGGCCTCGATCTCGTCGGGGGTCAGGGGCAGCACCGTGGCCCCCATGTCCACGGCCATGGTGACGGTCGTGGAGAACGACAACACGTCCACCACCACCACGGCGTCACCCCTCGCCGCGGCCAGGGTGCACGCGACGGGGCCCGACTCCACGTGCACCTCGACCCCACTCGGAAAGGGATCGAAGGGCGCGGAGTCGGGCCCCGATACGTCGCTCCGGTTCTCCCCTATCAGCTGTTCATCTCGTCCTTGAGGGCCTTGGAGGCCGTGAACTTCATGGCGTCGCTGGCCTTGATGTCAACCGGCTCGCCGGTCTGGGGGTTGCGGCCGGTGCGGGCGGCGCGGTGGGTCTTGGAGAACGACCCGAACCCGGGCCAGCTCACCTTGCGGTCGTCCTTGACGGCCTCGGTGACCTTCTCGAAGAACGCTCCCAGAACCTTCTCCACCTCACTCTTGGCCACGTCGGCCTTGGCGGCGACTTCGGACAGCAGCTCGGACTTGGTGTAGTTCTTGGACACGGAGAACCTCCTGGATGAACCGTGACGGGTTCACCGAGGGTGAACCACATACCTGTAGTTAGGTCACCCAATTCGACAGGGTGGAACCGCGCAGGTCAAGCATTTCGGTACATTCCCGAACCGCCGACCACCGAGAGTGAGCAATGGCCGAACAGAACGAACCCCGCCTGGCACCCCTCGACCTGGCCGACATGGACCCCGCCACCCGGGAGGTGGCGTTGCGGGCCGGGGCGGGCGAGGGACGGCCCGACGGCATATTCCGGACCCTGGCCCACCACCCCGACCTCCTGCGCCGCTGGACGGTGTTCGGAGCCCACGTCCTGCACAAGTCCAGCCTGCCCCCCCGCCTGACCGAACTGGCGATACTGCGGATCGGGGCCATCCGCCGCTGCCCCTATGAATTCGCCCAGCACACCCGTCTCGGCCTCGAGAGGGGTCTCACCCCCGCCGAGATCAACCTGACGGTCACCGACGACCCGGCATCGGATCCGGGCTGGACGGATCTGGAACGATCGGTGCTCCGGGCCGTCGGGGAGCTGCACGACCCCGGCCGCATCTCGGCGGAGACCTGGGCGGCGCTGGCCGAACACCTCGACGAGCGGCAGATCCTGGACCTGATCTTCACCGTGGGCCAGTACAACCTGGTGTCGGTGATGCTCAACAGCGTGGGCGTGGCCCTCGACGAGGGACTGCCCGAACTACCCCCGGGCTGGTGACGGCGGGGTCAGGGACGCCCGGACCTAGTCGCCGAACTCGGGGGGCAGCAGCCGGGGTGGTCTCTCGGCCTCCCCGCCGGCCTGGGCGTAGGAGATCAGGCGATCTCTCCCGTCCACGGAGAGCATCTCGATGGCGTCGAATATCAGCCCCGTGTCCCGGGCCTGGACCAGGGCCTTCCAACCCACGCTTCCCACCGGGGGCAGATGGGTGGTCAGCAGCACGTAGCGGGGCACGGTGGGCAGGGCCTTGCACAACGCCGCCCGACCCAGGGCCTTCCAGACCGTGTCGGTCCGGCGCAGACCGGCCCTACCGCTGGTGAACCCACCGGAGACGTCGAAGTACCACACCTGGCCGTCGGCCGTCTCCACCTCGAAGTCCACCTCGATGGACCCCAGCCGCTTCACGTCCCGGTGACGCACCTCGAATCCGGGGATGTGATTCAACAGCTCGAAGGCGATGTCCTTGGCCTTGCGCCCCTCCCTCACCGCCCTGACGTGGGGATTCTCCTCGGGATCGGCCGGCGGGGGCACGGCGGGCAACCGGAGCTGGAGGTGGTTGCGACCCCGACCGGCCCGGCGGTCCAGTTCGGCGGCCACCCTCTGCCGGGCCGCCTCCACGTAGGCCGGTTCGGTGTCGAAGCCGATGTAGCTGCGTTCCCGGCGAACAGCGGCTATGGCCGTGGTCCCCGAACCCATGAACGGGTCCATGACCAGATCGCCGACATAGGTGTAGAGGTCGATGAGCCTCTGGGGCAGCTCTATGGGGAAGGGGGCCGGGTGTCCGACCCGGGTGGCGCTCTCGGGCTGGATGGTCCACAGATCGGTGGTGAACTCGGTGAAATCCTCACTGAACAGGGAGGCCTCCGAGGGGAGCTCGTGCTGGGCCCGCTCCCGCCTCTTCACCGCCCGGTCGAACCGGCCACGGCTGGCGACCACGACCCTCTCGGTGACGTCACGCAGGACC
>JALSTE010000039.1 GCA_026983855.1 Acidimicrobiia bacterium | reverse complement strand
TGGGGGTCTGCATGGAACACGACCGCATTCGTCCGCTGACGGGGATCGGCAAGGAGATCAACATCCAGTTCGTTCTCGGGTACACACCCGAGGAGTTCTCCGCCACCCTCACGGACCTGGCCGAGGGTGAGCTGCGTCCCCAGCCGATGATCTCGGGCCGGGTGGCCCTCGATGGGGTGGCCGAGGCCTTCGAGGCCCTGGCCGATCCCGAGAGTCACGCCAAGATCATCGTCGACCCGACCCGGTCCGACTGACCGCTCCGTCCACGAGGTGGATGGGGCGGGTATCGGGACGGCGGGTCCGCGTCGGGGAGCCGCCATCCGTCCTCGAGGTGGATGGGACCGGCCGGGGGCGACCCGGGAGACGGTCCGGGATGGGATCAGATCCTCACCCAGCCGAACTCGATGGTGGTCGAAGCCGCGTCGTAGCCGGGATCGCCGGGGAACCTGATGCGATCGGGTCCCTCGACTCCGGGCGTGATCCTGACCCGGTGATCGACACCCTCGTCCGCCCGTCGACGGGCGGCGGGCAGCGAACCCAACGAGTCGAGGCGCTTCACCATGGTCAGGGTCGGGGTGATGAGGGGGAACTCGCCGTGGGAGTGCCGGAGCAGGATCTCCCCGGTCCCCATCCAGGTCATGGCCGCTATCTCGACGCCGTCGTGGACCGGTTCCTGTTCCGGCGGCACCTCGGCCAGGAAGAATCTGGCGTCGAAACGGCGTGGTGACCCCGGAGGGGTGACGAAGCGGCCGACATAGGTCAGGGCCCCGGCGTCGAGGGTCAGTCGGTGTTCGTCGACCAGGGCGGTGAAGGCCCGGGAGTCAAGGGGATGTCCCGCCCGGGCCATGACCTCGGGTCCGGGGGCCCCGCCGTCGGGTCCGAGGCCGAACAACACGCCCGCCTCCTCGAACGCCTCCCGGATGGCCGCCACCCAGAATCTGAGGGCTCCGGGAGATTCCAGCAGGAGGTCGGCGGTCTCGGCCGTGATTCCCCGACACGCCGCGGTCAGAGCCTCGGTCGAGTCCCCGGGATCGACTCCGCCCCCGGGGAACACCCACACCGAGGGCACGAACACCGACCTGGCACTGCGCTCCAGCATCAGAAGATCCAGACCCTCCCCGCCCTGAGCCCGGCGGGTCACGATCACGGTTGCGGCATGGCGGATGGGGACGGGGGTGGTGTTCACGGGTTGGGTCGGGTCACGATCACGGTTGCGGCCTGGCGGATGGGGACGGGGGTGGTGTTCACGGGTCGGGGAGGATCACGGGGCCAGTTTGAGTGGTCATCGCAGCCAGTCGTCGGAATCATCGCACCCCCGTGAGCTACATCGACAGGTCACGGGAGTGTCTTGTCGCCTCGGATGGTGCAGTTGTGCGACCGGCGCGGCGAACTCCTCGCTGTACACGAGGACGCTTGTGCCGGAATCGATGAGAATGAACTCGAGTCCGTCTGGGGTGAGACGCCCGTTGAGTGGAACGGCGACTGCTCCGATCTTGGCGGCGGATAAGAATGTCTCGACGAAGTCGGCGGAGTTCATGGTCAGAAGCCCGATGCGATCGCCGGGTCCGACGCCGGTTGCGGCAAGAGCCTGGGCGACCTGATCGGATGAATCGTTCAGGGAACGAAAGGACAGGCGTCGTCCTGAGCCGGGCTCGAAGATGGCCTGGACATCGGGATCACGGAGGTACGCCACGTGAGCAGTTGTCCGATGTTCCGGGTCATGGTTTGCGTCTTTCGCGCTTGTCGATCGTCAGCGGAGGCGTGACGCTGGCTGGTAGTTGGGGCCGGCCGTGGCGTCGACTCGGGAGAGCAGAAGCTCGCAGTGCGGCTCGAACTGTTCGGCAAATCGGACGGCGGGCGTGTGGCCGAGGAGGGTCCATGGCAAGGCTGTGAGGCGATCTGTCTCGTCCTCGATGTGCTGGCGGAGCTCCAAACCGGTGGCGTTGACCTGGCCGTCAGTCGCAAGTCCCTTCTGGTGCAGCTGTTCCCAACCTGCGCTGGTTTCTTCCGTACTGCTTCCTCTTGATGCGGCGAGCCAGTCCTTCTCGTAGCCGATCCATGCGTTGTGGAGGATTGATGCCTCGATCCCGGTCAGTCCGGCGGCGGCGATAAGGGCCCAGTGGGTGTCGCCTCGCCACTCGCGGAGACAGTTGACGGCGTGCCATCCCGACAGCACGGGGTCAGCGGGCCGGTCCATCCGAAGGTGGGCAGCAAAGAACACGCGTCCGAGGCGTGGAAGCTGGTCGACGACTTCCCACAGGTCGGGGCCGATGGAGGCCAGGGGTTCCATGATGCCGGGTGCGTGGAGGGCGAGGCCTTCGAGTATGGCTTCGTCTCGGGCTGCCCAGACCGCGTCGAAGGTCGTGTGTTGGTCGACCAGGTCCATGGCGATCGCGATACCAGTCGGGCTGATGGACCCGAACGCCGCCACGACGGCCTCGGCGCCAGCCGGTCCGAGCGGAGCGGCTCTGGCCGCGATGTACCCGAGGGGGCCGGGAAGACCCAGGGCTTCGAGTCGGGCCAGTGCGCCGGGGTCCCAGTAGATCCAGCCGATCGTGGTTTGCACCGACCTGGCATTTCGCTTGGTGATCGCCATCCAGTCGGTCATGGGCATCTTCGTGCTCCCCGGCATCGGTGGGACTGGTCTCGTTGTGTGCTGCATTGCATCATAGGATCGCTTGGGCTTCGCGCTGGAACTCGGGGGCTCTAGGCGGTGGGGAGTTCGAATCGCAAACTCCATCTACACCACCACCTGGGACCCAATCCCGGTCGTTGACGACCGCTGCTACGGACCCTCCTCCACTGCCGACGCGGACGAAGGCAGGTCGGAAACCCCGAGCCGGTCGCGCAGCATCACGACCGCTGCACGCCTCCGGTTCGGGGTCGGAAGTCCCCCATCGCGACCTCGCGGAGCATGTCGATGTCCAACCCCTGCTCAGCGACGATCTTTCACAGCCGGGAGTGGCGCACCTCAAGTTCTCCCAACTGCTTCGCGTTGTTGGCGCCCGTCCCGCCGTAACGGGCTACCCAACGGTGCCACCTCGACTCGGCGATCACGAACTCCCCGCAGACCTCGGCGAGCGTCATACCGCCGGCCATCAGCTTGTACCCCTCGGCCAACCTTCTGATGATCTACTCGGGCGTGCGTCGTCCACGCTTCTTGGTCATGGTCACGGTGTCCCCACCGAATACAGCCAGCGCAGGACCGTCGAGTGGGACGCCCGCCGGGTGGTCGAGTGGTGCCGTGGGGACGGGGTGGACCTGGCCCTCCTGGTCCCCCTCTGACCGGTGTGCCACCAGACCGTGAGTCTGGTCGCACGGGAATTGGAGAGTGCGGGTGTTCCCACCGTGGTGATCGGCTCGGCCCGTGACACCGTTGAGGAGTGCGGGGTCCCCCGCTTCCTCTTCGTCGACTACCCGCTGGGGAATCCGTGCGGTCGTCCCTGGGACCGCCGGGACCAGGAGGCGATACTCGGTGCGGCCCTCGATCTGGCGGCCTCTGCCGTGGCCCCCCGCACCACCGTCCAGGCACCGAACCGGTGGCCCGACGAGGAGTGGCGGGTTCGGTACATGAGGGTGGACGAGACCAACCGGGCCGAGTTGGCCCGGGCTGGGGAGCGCAGACGTCGGGCCCGTCGCCGGGACGACGGGGATTGACCCGACCGGCCCGGACCCGTACGGAGGTCTGCCTCAGGTGACCATCAGCACACCGCAGGTGAAGGCCCCGACCGCGGTGATCGCCGCCCCTCCACCGGTGATCCCCTTCACCACGGGGCTCGACGCCTGGGTGTGACCCCAGGCGGCCAGGCCGCTGAGGGCTACCAGGATCAACTTGATGAAGAACACGAGTTGGTAGCCGAAGGTCCGGGAGGTGAAGTCGATGGCCCAGAGATTCCAGATACCGGTTCCCACCAGGAGGACGTAGAAGGGCCAGGCCACGTACGCGAAACGCTGGGCCACCGCTCCGGGAGCCTCGGGACCCAGTCTGCGGATCACGGGCAGCAGGGCGGCCAGCACGATCTGACCACCCACCCACACGGTCACCGCGAGGAGGTGGAGGAAGATACGGATGGTGAAGGGGTCGACGTCTATCACTGTCCTGCTCCGGTCCCGGATCGGGAGTGGTTGAGGGGTATGAAGGGAAAGAGATCCTCGGGTAGGAGGTCGCCGGTGCGCAGCTCGTTCAGTTCGGGGTACGGGGGTGAGGTCTCCGCTTCACGGTCCGCGTAGTGCACGTCGGCTCCGATCCACCGGGTGGTGAACGCCCGACGCCGTCCCTCTATGACCGTGGCGGGTGACCCGTGCAGGGTGCGGAAGTCGAACATCAGGGCATCGCCGGGTTCCAGTTCGTGAACGACCGTCGCCGATCCACTGAGGAGCTCCGTGGAGGGTGGGGGAGCCAGATCCTCACGGCCGGGGTAGGACTCGCCGGTGAGGAACTTGGCCGGACGGAACATCTCTCCCCGACGGTGGGACCCGGCCACGAACTCCACCCCCGTTTCCGGGCCCATGGGGTCGAGCGGGACGTAGATCGTCACCATGGACCCTCCGTCCACGCAGTAGTAGGGGAGATCCTGATGCCAGGGGGTGCCGTGACGGGTGCCGTGTTCCTTGACGAAGACGTGTTCGTGGAACAGGCGTATCCGATCCACCCCGAGCAGCCCGGCCGCCAGGTCGGCGGCCCCCGATTCACGGATGAAGGCCTCGTAGGTGGGAATCCTTCGCCAGTTGCAGTAGTCGTCGAAGAACCGACCGGGCTCCCCGGGTCCGGTGTTCTCCGTGGCCCAGGGGCCGGGGTCTTCCAGGTTCGTCTCCAGGGCCTCCCGCAGGGGTTCGACCCAGGGGGAGAAGGCACCGCGCACCACGACCACTCCCCGGGCCCGGAACTCCTCCACGGTCTCGGGTTCGACCGTCGGGGGGAGGGGTGGGCTCACCCGGTCACCACCACCGCGTGGACGAATCCGGGGCCGTGGACCCCTGTGGTGAGACTCATCTCGATGTCGCCGCTGCGGGAGGGGCCGCCGATCAGGACCATCTGGCTGGGGGGGCCTTCGGGACCGAATCCCGATCTGAGGATGTCGCCGGGATCGTCCACGATCTCATCCTCCCGGAGGACGAAGACACAGTTGAGGGGGAGGAGGCTCACCGAGCGGCCGCGGTTGGTGGTCGAGGTAACGACGATCGAGCCCGTCTGGGCCACGGCGGCATCGGCCCGCACCACCCCGCAGCCGGCGTCGGGAGCC
>JALSTE010000038.1 GCA_026983855.1 Acidimicrobiia bacterium | reverse complement strand
TGGCCGAGGGGGCCTCACTTCGGGATCGGCTGGTGGCCGAACGTAGGGCCAATGGCGGTTGGGCCGGGGCGGTGCCTCCGACACCCCTGTCCCCGGGCTCCACCAACGTCGATGTTTGACTTCGGGGCGTGGAGTCGGGCCGGTTGGGCCGCCCACCTGGGTGGGGAGATCCCCACCGGGCTGGAGCGACGCCTGGGTGAGTCCACCCTGGTCTCCGAGCTGCGCCGGCGGGCCGTCGACGGGCCCCACGGCTCGCTGATCATCGACGACCATGAGATCACCCACACCCGACTGGCCGGCCTGATGGACGGTGGTGCGGCCCGGCTGGCCCAGGTGGGGGTCGCCCCCGGTGATCGGGTGGTGCTCTCCGTGCCCACCTCCCCCGAGCTGGCGGTCGCCTATTTCTCGCTCCTGGCGGCCGGGGCGGAGATCGTCCTGGCCAATCCGGCGGCCACCGTCGACGAGATCCGCTTCGTGGTCGGTGACAGCGGGGCGACAATCGGCGTGGCCGGGGATTCCTCGGCCGCCGTCTGTTCCTCGGCCGGGCTCGAGGTGATCGACGCCCGGGGGTTGATGGACCTAGCCGGGACGGGGGACGGCGGCGGGACCGCCCCAGGGTGGTCCCCGAGCCCCTCGACGGTGGCCCTGTTGGCCTACACCTCGGGTACCACCGGGCGGCCCAAGGCCGTGCCCCTGGCCCACTCCCACCTCGAGGCCTCCATCCGGGGGGCCATGTGGGCCTGGCGGTGGTCCCCGTCCGACGTGGTGGTCCACGCCCTGCCCCTGTTCCATCAGCACGGGCTCAGCGCGGTGCATGCCTCGGTCCTTTCCGGTTCCTCGGTGGTGGTCAGGTCCCGGTTCGAGCCCGCCGATCTCTCCCGGAGCATCGAGACCCACCACGCCACGGTGCTCTTCGCCGTACCCGCGGTCTGGCAACGTCTGCTGGAGGCCGACGAGCTGAGGCCTTGGTCCGATCTCCGCCTGGCGACCTCGGGCTCCGCCGCCCTCCCACCCGAGGTGTTCGCCGCCATCGAGGCCCGCCTGGGGATGGCCCCCCTCGAACGCTACGGCACCACCGAGAGTGGCCTGGACGTGTCCAATCTCCACGACGGCCCCCGCCGGCCCGGTCACGTCGGTCTGCCCCTTCCGGGGGTGGAGCTGCGTCTGGATGGTCCCGACGCCGGGGACCCAGACTCGCCCGAGGGGGAGATCCTCCTGCGGGGTCCCCAGGTGTTCGACGGCTACCGCGGTTCGGACGGGGGCCCCGACCAGAGCGGGGGTTGGTTCCGCACCGGGGACGTGGGTCGCATCGAGGGGGGTTCACTGCGGATCGTGGGTCGACTCAAGGAGATGATCACCACCGGCGGGCTCAACGTGTACCCCGTCGAGGTCGAGAACGTGCTGGCGACCCATCCGGCGGTGGCCGAGGTGGCGGTGGCCGGTGTGCCCTCCGAGCGGTGGGGCGAGGAGGTCACCGCCTTCGTGGTGGTGGCGGGGGACCGGGAGCTGGATCCGACCGATCTCATGGCCCTGGCCCGGGAGAAGCTGTCGGCCTACAAGTGTCCCAAGAGGGTGGTTCAGGTCGAGGCGCTTCCGGTCAACGCCATGGGGAAGGTGATGCGGACCCGGCTGTCGAGATGGTCGACCGGCCGGTGAGGGACCGCGTGGCGGGGATGAGGTGACAGGTGGTCGTCGGGGTGGGCGGTGAGGCGGTGCTCGCGCCAGCGGCAACCGTGGAGCCGGTTGGGAATGGTGCGACGGGTGGTGATCCGGGCACCGGCCGCTAGTCCAGGGCCTCGAGGATGTGCTCCCGGATCAGACGGGCGGCGGTCCCGGCGTCTCCGGTGGCCAGGGCGTCGATGATGTCCTCGTGCTGGGCGGCGGACTCGGTGATGCTGCGGTTGGCGGCCGGCCCCGGATCCAGGGCGTGCCAGAGCTGGTCGATCATCGATCTCAGCAGGGGGGAGCCGGCGGCTTCGTAGATGAGCATGTGGAAGCGGTGATTCAGGGCCGTGGTGTCGGATCCGGTCTCGACCAGGCGCCGGTTGGTCTCCCGGAGGGCGTCGATGGTCTCGGCGCTGATACGGGCGGCCGCCATCTCAGCCGCCAGGGCCTCCAGGGTGGCCCTTATGACGTAGTTCTCCCGGATCCTCTCGGCCTCGCGGCGCACGACGGTCGCCCCCCGGTGGGGTTCGGAGGTGACGAACCCCTGGGCCTCCAGACGGGACAGGGCCTCCCTCACCGGTGTGGGACTGACCCCGAACTGCTCGGCCAGCTCCCTCTGCCGCAGAACCGCCCCCGGCTGGATCCCACCGGTGCGGATCAGCTCGCGGATCTCGGCCGCGACCAGATCGGTCTTGGATCGGTAGGGCTGCATGGCCTCCAGTGCCTTCCGAGGGGTACTTACCGCGGATCGGCATCCTAACCGGCCCCGAGGTTGGTATTTGATATATCATCGCCCGGTCTCCGGAGGCCGGGATGGCCCCGGACCGGAACCCACCGCCGCCGAACAGGAGAAGACAGTGGATCTCGGACTCACCGACAGGGTTGCCCTGGTGACCGGCGCCAGCATGGGAATCGGATTGGCCGTGGCCACCCGCCTGGCCGAGGAGGGCTGCCACGTGGCCATGGTGGCCCGCCGGCCGGGCCCCCTCGAGGAGGCAGCCGCCGACATCGCCGCCGCCACCGGGCGGGACATCATCGCCCTCCCCGGTGACATGACCAGTTGGGACGACGCCGAACGGGTGGCGGCGGAGACCATCGAGCACTTCGGTCATGTGGACATCGCCGTTCCCAATGCGGGGAGTTCCCCGGGGGGACTGTTGGAGGACCTGACCCCCGAGCAGTGGGACGGCAGTCTCAACCTCAAGTTCATGGGCCACGTGCGAACCGTCCGGGCCGTGATCGGCCACATGAGGGAGAGGGGGTCGGGCAACATCACCATGGTGGTGGGCAACGACGGCCTCAAGCCCTCCCACTGGGAGCTGGCGGCGGGGGTGGCCAACGCCGCCGACCACAACTTCGCCTCCTCCATCGCCATCCAGTACGCCCCCCACGGGATCAGGGTGAACACCGTCAACCCCGGACCGGTGGCCACCACCCGCTGGGACACCCTGGAGAAGGCCTTCGCCCGGGACAAGGGCATCAGCCAGGATCGGGCCCACGAGCTGACCCTGTCCAGTCTGCCCCTGGGCTACATCTGCACCCCCGAGGAGGTGGCCGACGTGGTGGTTTTCCTGGCCTCGGACCGGGCCAGCTACATCAACGGGGCCCACGTCCCCGTCGATGGCGGGCAGCGCAAGGCCCTCATGGACCGCTGAGCACCACCTCGGGGAACGGGACGGATACGGTCGTGGTCAGATGAAACCGGCAGCCTTCACTTATCACCGGGCCGAATCGGTGGCCCACGCCGTATCGCTGCTGGGTGAGTTGGGTGAGGACGCCAAGGTGATCGCCGGGGGTCAGAGCCTGGTGGCCCTGATGAACATGCGACTGGCCCGGCCCTCGGCCCTCGTCGACCTCACCGGTGTGAGGGGGTTGGGCCACATGGTGGTGGATCCGTCCGGTTCGCTGCGCATAGGTGCCCTGGTCACCCACTCCGCCATCGAGGACTACCCCCTCGTGATACCGGGATTCGAGATCCTGCCCCGGGCCGCCTCCCTGGTTGGCCACTGGCCGATCAGGACCCGGGGTACGTTCGGCGGTTCAATCGCCCACGCCGACCCCACCTCGGAGTGGTGTCTGGTGGCTGTCCTCCACGGGGCCCGCATGGTCATGGAGGGGCCGGGGGGAACACGGACGGTCGGACCCGATGGGTTCTTCGAGGGCCCGTTCATGACCTGCCTGGGCCACGACGAGATCCTGACCGAGGTGGTGCTCACCGAACCCCGGGAGAGGTCGGCCATCAGGGAGTTCGCCCGCCGGGCCGGGGACTTCGCCATCGTCTCCGCCGCGGTGGCCTACGACGTATCCGACGGTGTGGTCAGCGGGGCCCGGGTGGCTCTGGGCGGGGTGGCCCCCGTGGCCGTGAGATCCCCCGCCGCCGAGGCGGAACTGGAGGGGTGCGAACCCGTACCCGAGGTGTTCGAACGGGCGGCCCGGGCCGCGGCCGGGGATCTGGAACCACCCTCGGACCTGCACGGCAGCGCCGACTACCGGAGACGCCTGGCCCGGGTTCTGACCGAACGGGCCCTGGCCGACACCCTCGCGGGGGACTGATGGACACCGAGGCCTCGTCCCCGGTCGGCGCCCAATGGTCAGGGAACAAATGGGTCGGCCGCCGCATGTCCCGCCTGGAGGACGCGGCCCTGCTCAGTGGCCGGGGTCGCTACACAGCGGACCTCGACGTTGCGGGAACCCTCGAGGCGGTGTTCATCCGTTCCACGGTGGCCTCGGGTGAGATCGTGGGCATCGACGTCACCGCCGCCGTGGACCTGCCGGGTGTCCACGCCGTCGTCACCGGATCCGATCTGGCGGACGGGTCGGGCCTGACCGCCCGGCTGGAGCGTGAGGGTTTCGTCACCACCACCATGCCCCTGCTGGCCACCGACCGGGTGCGTCACGTGGGTGAACCGGTGGCGATGGTGCTGGCCACCGACCGGGCCCGGGCGGAGGACGGGGCCGAGGCGGTGGTGGTGGACATCGCCGAGGCTCCCGCCGTCACCTCCGTGGACCAGGTCCGGGCCGGTGGGGCCCCCGCCGTGCACGAAGCGGCCCCCGACAACATCCTGCTGGACTCCACCCTCTTCTCCGACGACCTGGGCGCGGTTCTGGACTCGTCCCACCTGGTCGTCACCAAGCGGATCGACACCGGCCGGGTGGTCGCCCTCCCCATGGAGGGTCGGGCCGCCCACGCCCGCTGGGACGGGAACCGCCTCACCCTGTACACCTCCACCCAGGTACCCCACATGGTCCGCTCGGCCGTCGCCGGGCAGATGGGTCTGATGGAACACCAGGTGAGGGTGGTGGCCCCCGACGTGGGTGGCGGTTTCGGACAGAAGTGCGTGGTGGCCCGGGAGGAGGTGACCGTCGCCGTGGTGGCCCGCATGTTGAACCGCCCCGTCCGCTGGGTGGAGGACCGGGGGGAGAACATCGTGGCCAGCTTCGCCGGTCACGAACAGGTGCACGAGATGACGGCGGGTTTCACCGAAGAGGGGGTCTTCACCGCCCTGTCCACGGTGGTGTGGTGCGACGTGGGGGCCTACTCCGCCTATCCGTTCACCTGCGCGGTGGAGCCCCTCATGGCGGCGGGGGAGTTGCCGGGACCCTACAAGGTG
>JALSTE010000037.1 GCA_026983855.1 Acidimicrobiia bacterium | reverse complement strand
ACCGTCCCTGAGGTAGGGAGCCCGGAGTCGACCACCCACGATCCGCACCAGCCCGGCCTGGAGGGCGACCCGCCCGGGGTCCACACCGCTGTCGGTGGGGGTGTGGGCCCGGGCGGCGAATCCAAGATTGCGGATGTAGGAGGCGGTGATCACGGCCAGCTCGGCCGTCCTCAGCTCCGCCGCCTCCCTCCGGGTGCCGTCGACCCATTCGGTACCCGGCCGCGGGTGACCGTCACCCCGGGTGAACGCCGAGAGGATCACCACCGCGAAGCGGTGGCCGGGCCGCTGGTCGGGTGTCACCCGCCAGGCCCCGGGCGGCACCAGGGCACAGCCGGCCATGTCGGCGTCGAGGAAGTACAGGCCGGCCTTGAGGTTGCGGGAACGTTCCAGCGGATCGTCGGGTACCGGGGCCCGGGGCGCCACCTCACCATCCACCTGTTGGTCGAAGAGCTCGGCGTAGGCCCCGAGAGCGTCGCCGCAGGACAGGGGACCCGGCGAGCCGATCTCCGAAGGCAGGGCCGGGGACACCGCCCCCAGCCCGGGGGGTCGGGCCCGCGGGTCGGACAGCCGGGGCAGCCTCTCCAGGGGATAGGGGCCGAGATCGACCCTGCGACCACGATTTGAGAACAGCTTCACGCCCAGACCCCCCTACGGCCCGCCCCGGCGATGCTACCGCCGCGGAATCACCAGAGGCCCGCCCGGGCACCACGCCCCTCACAGGGAGATCCCCCAGTCCACCGATTGATCCCCAACCGAGCGACCACCACATCGACGAGAGGCCCGCCCGGGCACCACGCCCCTCACAGGGAGATCCCCCAGTCCACCGATTGGCCCCCAACCCAGCGACCACCACATCGACGAGAGGCCCGCCCGGGCACCACGCCCCTCACGGGTAGATCCCCCGGTCCACCGATTGGCCCCCAACCCAGCGACCACCACATCGACGAGAGGCCCGCCCGGGCACCACGCCCCTCACAGGGAGATCCCGAGGCCCCCATCGAGGTAGATCGTCGTTCCGGTGAGATAGGCGACCGGATCATCGAAGAGCCCGGCCACGAAGCGAGCCACCTCCCCGGGTTCACCGGGTCGCCCGGAGGGCACCCGGGCCACCCTCCTCTCCCCGGAATCCGACGCCAGGTAATCACGGTTCATGTCCGTGGCGATGTAGCCGGGGGCCACATCCACCACCGATATCCCGTCGGGCGCCCACTCCACCGCCAGGCATCGGGTGACTGCCCCCAGGGCGGCCTTGGACGCGCAGTAGGCCAGGTTCCCCGCCACGCCCAGGCGGTCCCAGAACGATCCGATGTTCACGATCAGACCACCGCCGCCGGCCACCAGGTGAGGGTGGACCTCCCGACAGGCCAGCACCGGGCCCACGGTGTTGACCTCCAGCACCCCCACGACCTCATCCCTGGAGATGCGTTCCGAGGGCGTCTGGGTGTGGATCCCGGCGTTGTTCACCAGGCCGGCGATCCCCCCGGCCCACTCGGCCACGGCCGCCATGGTGCGACGCAGCCCCACCTCGTCGGTCACGTCGCACACGTGGACCGAGAACCGGCCCGGGTCGTCGGCACCGTCGGGAGGCTCACCCGACCGCGACAGACACGCCACCCGCCGGCCCCGCCGGGCCAGTTCAAGAGCCACGGCCGCACCTATGCCCCGACTGGCGCCGGTGACCACCACCGCTCCCCCGACCGGCTCCCCGGTCCCTGACGTATTCATCCATCCCCTCCATCCGATCCGGTCGATTCAGCCTCCCGGCCCAGTCCGTACCGACACCACCACTCCACCACAGAACCCAGTCACCGAACCGGTACCGGGCGTCGACATCCGGCCACCCCGACCGGTCGGCACCTCCCCGGGAACCGGACGCCGCCCGTGACAGACCTCAACGACGCCTCCGGCCGGTGTACCGGGTACCCCGCTAGTGTCGGGATCTTGGACCCGACCACCCCACCGGAGAAGCTGCTGGACGGCATCAGGGTGCTGGACCTGACCCAGTACCTGGCGGGACCGGCGGTAACCCGCCTGATGGCCGAGATGGGGGCCGAGGTCATCAAGGTCGAGCAACCACCCCACGGCGACCCGATGAGGTCCCAGGGGCCCCGTCGCAACCGGCGTTCGGGGTTCTTCGTGCAGCAGAATCGGGGCAAGAAGAGCCTGTGCGTCGACCTCCGCTCCGGCGAGGGGGTGGATCTGGTGAGACGCCTGGCCTCCCATGTGGACGTCTTCGTGGAGAATTTCACCCCCGGGGTACTGGAGGGGAAGGGTCTCGGCTACGCCACCCTGGCCGCCGACAACCCCGGGCTGATCATGGCGTCGGTCTCGGGTTTCGGCCAGACCGGTCCGGGGGCCGAACTGCGGTGCTTCGACTTCATCGCCCAGGGCTACGCCGGGCTGATGGACCTCACCGGTGAACCCGAGGGTCCCCCGCTGTTCGTGGGCACCGGGCTGGCCGACACCAACGCCGGGGTCCACGCCTTCGCCGCCATCGGATACGCCCTGTTCAACCGCCAACGCACCGGGCGGGGAACCCACATCGACGTGTCCATGGTCGACGCCCTCTTCCACGTGCACGAGACCGCGGTCCAGGCCCCCTCGGTCAGCGACGGGGAGTACCGCCCCCACCGTCAGGGAAGGCACTACCAGCCGGTATCCCCCGCCGGGACCTTCCGGGGGCCCGAGAACTGGATCGTCCTGTTGTGCACGGTGAACCAGATCGACTCACTGTGGGAGGCACTGGGCCGACCCGAACTGGGTCGCGATCCCAGGTTCGTCGGCAACGACGCCCGCATCGCCAACCGGGATCAGCTCACCGCCCTCATAGAGGACTGGCTGGCCGGATTCGACACCGACGCCGAGGCCATAGCCACCCTTCAGGCGGCCGGGGTCCCCTGTGGTCCGGTCCTGAACCCCGCCGATGCCGTCAATGACCCGATGTTCGTGGAGCGGGGCACGGTTCGGATGGTCAGCGATCCCTTCATCGGGGAGTTTCCCGTCCCCGGATTCCCGATTCGCTTCGACGACTCGGTCCCCGCCGGTGATCTGGTGGCCCCGCTGCTGGGTCAGCACAACCTGGAGGTTCTCACCCGGATGCTCGATCTGGACGAGGCGGAGGTGGTCGACATGGAGGCCCGGGGGGTGCTCGGCTCCAAGGATCGCTGAGCCGATCCCCCGTCTCAGCCGCCCAGCAGGCTGTCTCCCGTTCCGAAGGGGTAGGCCTTCCCGTTGCGGTCGAACATCACGTACCCCGACAGGTCATCGACCACCAGCACGGTCCTGATCCGCTCGGGGATGGCGGTGTCACCCAGGGAACCATGGAAGGGCGAGGCCCCGAAGTTGAAGATGCCACCGTCGTCGGCCACGATCAGGTACCCGGTGTCGGAGGCCACCATGTCGATCACCGGACCATCGAGGGGGACACCGGGGAGCACCTGGGGAATCGACCCGAAGTAGGCGGCGTCCCCGAAGTTGAACATCCCACCGTCGGCGGCGACCATGCGATAGCCCCGGTTGGTTCCGGTCACGGTTATGGCCACGATGGGTGCGTCCAGGGTCACCCCCGGCAGCACCTCGGGGACCGACCCCCGGTACACGGCGTCCCCGAAGGCGAACACCCCACCGTCGGCGGCGACCATGTAGTAACCCAACCCGGTCGGGGTGGCCACCGAGTCGATCACCTCACCGTCGAGACTCACATCGCGGAGATCCCCGAAGAAGCCGGCGTCCCCACAGTCGAGGACCCGCCCCCGGTTCGTGAAGAGCCAGTACCCCGCTCCCGACGGGGTGGGGCTCACCGAGGTGACCACCTCCCCGGGGTCGAGGAGGGGTCGGTCCAGTCGCCCGGTCCCGCTGATCGGCGATTCGGGGTTGCAGTCGTCGTGGGTCGAGGCTCCGCCCGAGGCCGAGACCTCACCGGAGCGGTAGACGGTGAGCAATCCTCCCCCGGCCGGCCGGGTCACGTCGGCCACTCCGACATCGGCGGGCAGTCCGTCCACCGCGGTGACCATCACCATGCCACTGGTCCGGTGGCGATCAGATCGGCCGACCCCGGGGCCACTGTCTGGTAGGCGACCCGGGACCCGTCGGAGCTCATGGCCAGGGCGTGGGTGGCGGATCGGAGCTGGGTACCACGGTCGGAGAGGCTGACCCGGCGGTGGCTCCCATCGGCCCGGGTCCAGACGTAGACGTCCCTGGCGGAATTGGTGTCGTTGTCGACCAGGGCCTGGTCCGTCAGGAAGGCCACCCGACCACCGTCGTCACTCACGGCCACGACCTCTCCGAACCCGTTGCTGTCGACGACGGTCGACACGAAGGCCACCGAAGAGCCGGTCGTGAGGTCGTGGATGGTTCCGTCGACCACGGCGAATCGACCGTCGCCCGACACCGCCATCGGCACGTCGTACCTGTTGGGAGTCAGGTCGGTCACCGTCACGTCGGACCCGGAGGTGAAATCGTGCCGGACCACGTGGGTGCCGCCGATCCGCTGGATCGCGATCAGGGCGTAGCGACCGTTACCCGACAGGGCCAGGCCATCGGGGTACCCGTCCAGATCCGTGGACTCCAGCACCGTTCGGGAGCCCGAGGAGATCACCACCCGGACAACCCGGGCCACCGAGATCGAGTCGGTGATGATCATGGCCGCGTAGCCGCCGTCGGTACTCATCTGGACGTCGGAGACCCGCGACGTCTGGGCCCAGTCTCCGCTGCGGAGGACCTCCCTGACGGTGCCGGTGTTGCGATCGATACGCTGTACCACCGCCTCGAAGTACCCCCCTCCGATGGGCGCACTGTCAACTATCAGTACGTAGCGACCATCGCCCGACAGGTCCTGGCCCGACGCTCCGGGGTTCCCGACCTTGATCGTGACGCCGGTGGTGGTGTCGGTGAGTACCGGCTGGCGGAACAGCGAGGACAGAGCGTCCTGGTTCCACAGCACCAGCGTTCCGTCGTCGCTGACCGCCCTGACGGTCGCGTCAACCGTCCCGACCATCCCCGGGGCCGGGGCCGTGGTCGGCAGCAGCCTCTGGGGGTAACTCTCGGCCGCCCCCGCCGCCCCGACCACGTTGGCCACAAACACCAGTGCAACCAGGACCGTCGCCCCCAACCCGACACCGATCCTTCGACGCGAATCCACCCCGACCACCTCACTTCCCACCCGTTCCACCGGGTATGACCGACTACCCGTACCGAGGGTACCCCACCACCCACCATCGACTCCCCCACACTCACAAAACCCCATCTCCGAGACCCCCGGACCACCACGGCGTCCCCCA
>JALSTE010000036.1 GCA_026983855.1 Acidimicrobiia bacterium | reverse complement strand
CGCCGAGGCGCTGGATCTTGCACGAGTCGTGGTACGTGATGGGTCCCTCGCCGTCGAGTCCGCCCGGCCGGAGCTTGATCCGCCCCGACTTCACGTACTGCGACATCAGACCGGTGATGTGGACCACCTCGAGATCCTCGGGGTAGTCGACCAGGTCGGGGCCCACCCAGCGGAGGGCCTCATAGGCGTGGCCGCACTCGGTGACGATGATCCTCTTGACGTCGAGATCGCGGGCGGCGCCCAGCACCCGGTTCAGGAGGATCTTCATGTGTTCGGGGCTGCCCTCGAAGAAGGCGAAGTCCACGACCTCCCGGCCGGTGGAGCTGAGGGTCCAGTTCTCCCCGGCGGCGTTGAGTATCCGGGCCACGGCGGCCAGGTTGTCGGGGAACTTCATGATCTCGATGGAGCTGAACACCACCAGGGTGTCGGCGTCGGCCTTGTCGAGGGGGAGGTCGATGTCCCACTCGTCCGATATCCAGTCGAGACGGTCGGCGAACACCTCGTCGGTGACGCCCAGGGGGCTGCCCTCCTCCAGCTGCTTGCGGGTGAGGTCCCTGAGGTCCTCGGGCACCATCCCCGCCGCCGACATGCCCTTGCGGATGTCGAAGATCAGGGGGCCGATGTCTATGCCCATGGGGCACACCAGGGAGCACTTGTTGCACACGGTGCAGGCCTCGTAGACCAGGCGGCTCCACTGCTCGATGGCTTCGTCGTCGATCCTCTTCTCGACACCGATGGCGGTCCGCAGCCGGCCGAACAGGGTGAACTGCTGGCGGTAGGCCTTCTGCAGCAGTTCCACCTTCCAGATGGGTACGAAGTCGGGGTTGCCGGTGGCCTGGTAGAAGTGGCAGGCGTCGGCGCAGATACCGCAGCGGGTGCAGGCCTCCAGCTGGGCGGCGACGCTCCCCCCCGTGTCGCGGATGAAGCTGGACATGGCTTCCCGAGTGACGTCGGTGGTGGTCATGGGGTCACCCCTCGCTTTCCGAATTCGATGCCGTGACTGGTGCGGGAGAAGAAGTAGAAGACGAAGTGGGACAGCCGGCTGAAGGGGATCCACACCAGCAGGAGGGCCACGCTGGCCACGTGCAGACCGAAGATCACCTCGTAGCGGAACCAGAGGTGGTGGGCCATGATCCAGCCGGTGAGCATGGGCAGGAACACCACGATGAGATTGGCGAACTCCGAGGTTCCCGAGAGCCGGCGCAGCACCGGGTGGGTCAGGCGGTTTATGAGCAGGGCCACCATGGCCACGATGGTCGCCGCCGCCAGTCCGTCGATGATCGGCAGGGCCACCGTGGGCCAGCCGAATCCCAGCAGGCTCTTCCAGACCAGCATGTGGGCGGTACCGAGGAACACGATCACCAGCAGGCCGAAGTGGAACAGCCCCCCGGCCAGGAAGGTGACGGCGTTACCCCGGAAGGTCTGCTTCACCCACGGTATGAAGGGGAAGATCCCCAGGCCCCGCAGGTAGGTCCGCAGCACCCCCACGGTCTTGTCGGCGGCCCGGGCCGGGGCCCGGCCACGGGACCAGCCCAGGGCCACCACCCGGACCAGCCGGTAGCTGATCCCGGCGGCGAAGACCACCAGGGCCGCCCCCATGAGGGGCCCCCGGGCGAATCTGAGGAAATCGGTCCAGTTCATGAGTCCTCCCCCTTGTCTCTCCTCTTGGCGATGTTCACGGCCGCCACCCCGGCCCCGACGACCGCACCGATCCCCACCGCGGTGGCGGCGCTGCCCAGTCCCGGGGGCCCGATGATGGATGACTGACCCTGGTAGAAGCCGCCGTTGTCCCAGAAGTCGGGCTGGGAGCAGCCCAGGCAGGGGTGCCCGGACTCGATGGGGAAGGAGACCCCACCGTTCCACTTCAGAACGGCGCAGGCGTTGTAGGTGGTGGGGCCCTTGCATCCCAGCTTGTACAGGCACCACCCCTTGCGGGCCCCCTCGTCGTCGAAGGAGTTGGCGAACTTGCCCTCGTCGTAGAAGGGACGGCGCAGGCAGCGGTCGTGGATGGTGGTGCCGTAGAAGGCCGTGGGGCGGTTCAGGTCGTCGAGTTCGGGCAGTTCCCCGAACACCAGGAAGTGGGTGAGCACGCCGGTGGTGGCCTCGGGTATGGCCGGGCACCCGGGGATGTTCACCACGGTCGTGCCGCTGAGGATGTCGGCGGCGGAGCGGGCCCCGGTGGGGTTGGGGTTGGCGGCGGGCAGACCCCCGAAGGAGGCGCAGCTACCAACGGAGATGACCGCCGCCGCCCCCCGGGCGGCCTCCCTGAGGATGTCCTCGGCCGTGCGGCCCCCGATGGTGCAGAACCCGGGGTCGCCCACGGGCACGCTGCCCTCGACCACCAGCAGGTACTCCCCGGCGTACTTCTCCATGGCGTCGGCCCGGGCCGCCTCGGCCTGGTGGCCGGCGGCGGCGAAGAGGGTCTCGTGGTAGTTGAGGGCCATCTTGTTGAGGATCAGTTCCACCAGGGTGGGGGAGGTGGAGCGGGTGATGGCCTCGGTGCACCCGGCGCAGTCCTGGAACTCCAGCCAGATGACCGGCTGGCGGGGTTTGGTCTCCAGGGCCCGGGCGACGGTCTCGGTGAGGTTCCGTTGCAGGACGGTCGCCGGCCGGCCCAGATCGGCGGGCAGGCCACTGGCGGCCAGGGGAGCCACCTGGCTGAGGCCCAGGGCCCCGGCCAGGACCCCGCAGTAGCTCATGAACTCCCGCCGGCTGATTCCCTCGGCCTCGAGGTGTTCGCTGATGGTCTCGCGTTTCATTTCGTCGCTCCCCCGGTTCAGTCGCAGGTGATGTCGTTGGCCTCGAGGTCGGCGGTGAGGGCGGCCACGGCGGCCTCACCGGTGAGGAGGTCGGCCTTGTCGTTCTCCCAGTCGGTGGCCTCCAGTTCGGCGATCCAGCCCTCCCCGTAGGGATCGCTGATGGCCAGGGAGGGGTCAGCCTCCACGGCGGGATTCCCCCCCTTGAGCACCCCGCTCACCGGGGTGGGGACGGGTCCCACGTACTTGCTGGACTCCACGGTGGCCACACTGCGGCCCTTGTGGATCTCACGGCCCACCTTGCGGTGGGAGACGGTGACGGCGACCAGCTTCCCGCCGACCAGCTTCCCGGCCACGGAGGTCATGCCGATCCGGACCAGGTTGCCCTCCCCGGGGCGGACCCAGATGTGCTTGTCGACCCAGTGGTAGAGGTCCTCGGGGATCTCACATCCTCTTATGACGGTCATGATCGTCCCTCCTCAGAAGGTCAGTACGGTCTGGCAGCCCTCGGTGACGTCCCACAGGGTCGCCCCGCCCACCAGCTCGACCCCGTCGATGAGGTCCTCGGGCTTGAGGTCGTGGAGCTCCATCGACGCCGTGCAGGCCATGAAGTGGACCCCGGCCTCGAGGGCGTCATCCCGGAACCCGGCGGAACTCCTGCCCCCCTCCTTGGGGAAGACCTTCTCGGCCACCCCCCGGGCCAGGAGTTGGGTGCCGTCGATGGTGAAGTACATCGTGACGTCGTACTCCATGACCGCGGCGAGTTGGGCGTAGAAGAATGGGGTGGCGCAGCGACGGGGTGTTTCGGGCCCGCTGGTCATCACAATGAGGACCCGTGGCAGGTCATCTTCGTCGGTCATGATTCTGGCTTCCTTTCCAAAATGCGGGCTAGAAGGCGATGGTGACGGCGTTCTCAGATATGTATCCGAGGTATGTGGCGGCCCCGCCGAACTCCACCCCGTCAATGAGTTCGTCCTTGTCGATGCCCATCATGTCCATGGTCATCTGGCAGGCGATCAGTCGGACGTCCTCCTCGAGGGCCAGGTCGAGCAGCTCGGGGATGGTGGCGATGCCGGCCTTGGAGATCCAGTCGTTCATCATGTGGGTGGCCAGGGCGGTCATCCCCGGCAGCACCCCCACGATGTTGGGGATCGGGATCGGCATGGCCGGGTTGGCCACGGGGGCGATCTTGAGGTGCTCGTAGCTGTCCTTCTTGAGGATCTCCAGTCCGTAGAAGGTGAAGAAGATGGCGGCCTCCATCCCCAGGGCCGGGGCGGTGGTGGCCAGGATCAGTGGCATGTAGGCGGAGTCCAGGCTCCCGTGGCTGGCGATGATGCCCAGCTTCTCCGCGGTGATGGTGTCCTCGGTCATGGTTCGATTCCTCTCAGCCGGCCTTGCGGATGTGGAAGATGTACTTCTCCCCCTCGTGGGAGGAGTCGACCAGGGTGTTGCCGGTGCGGGAGGTCCAGGCCTTCACGTCGCTGGGGGCCCCCGGGTCGGTGGCGATCAGCTCCAGTACCTGACCGGGCTGCATCGACTTCATGACCTTGTTGGTCTTGATTATCGGCATGGGGCAGGCCATGCCACTGGCGTCGAGTACCTCGTCGGGTGTCTCCGACATTCGCAACTCCCCTCTTTCGTATTTCCGCTAAGCGGTGGGGGAGAGCCTCTTCTCGGGGCTCGCAACCCCCTATTGCGAAACTAGGAGGAAGGGCACCCTTTTGCAATGGTCAAAAGTCCCAACATTGGAGGAACGAGAGCCATTCATTGGTGAATTTTAGTTCAACCCATTTCAACAATTTGTCAATGCGGCCAGCCACTCGATCCAGGGCTCGAGGCCCTCACCGGTCTGGGCGCTGAGCTCCATGACCGTGGCATCGGGGTTGATCCGGGCCAGGTTCTCCCGGAACAGACCCAGATCGAAGTTCAGGTGGGGCAGCAGGTCCATCTTGTTCACCACGACCACCTCGGCGGTACGGAACATGACCGGGTACTTGAGGGGCTTCTCCTCCCCCTCGGTGATGGCGTAGACCATGGCCCGGGCGTCCTGGCCGACGTCGAACTCGGCCGGGCAGACCAGGTTGCCGACGTTCTCGATGATGAGGAGGTCCAGTTCATCGAGGGGCAGGCGGGCCAGACCGGCCCGCACCATGACGGCGTCGAGGTGGCACTCCCCCCCGAACCCGGCGTCGGTGTTGACCAGCGACACCGACGCCCCCAGCCCGGTGAGGGCGTCGGCGTCGAGGCTGGTGGCGATGTCGCCCTCCAGGATGCCGATCCGGGCCCGGCCCTCCAGGGCGGGGATGGTGCGGGCCAACAGGGTGGTCTTGCCCGCTCCCGGGGACGACATGAGGTTCACGGTCCGGACCCCGTGACCGGACAGGTCGGCCCGGTTGGAGTCGGCTATGCGGTCGTTCTCCCCCAGGATCTTCTCCAGCACCACCACCCGGTCGGTCCCGGTGTCGGTGTAGCCGCTGTGATCCCCCACGTCCCTGTGTTCGTGGTCGTGCTCGTGCTCGTGCTCATGGTCGT
>JALSTE010000035.1 GCA_026983855.1 Acidimicrobiia bacterium | reverse complement strand
GGGACGAGCAGCTTCCCGAGGAGCTGCTCGGTCAGGCGGTCCTCTACCTGGTGGCGGCGTTCTCCCGGCGGGCGCTGTTCCGCCGCTCGGACCAGTTCGCGGCGTTGCTGTTGGACGAGGCGCATGCGCTGACCTCAAGCCCCCAGGGTCGGGCGTTGGTGATGGAGCTGATCCGGGACGGCCGCAAGCACTTCGCTGCGGTGTGGGCGTTCAGCCAGCTCCCCTCCGACCTCGCCGGAGATTCCGACACCGACAACATCGACGCCTTGTTGGGCTATCGGGTGGTGTTCCGCCAGTCGGCCCAGACCGCCCCGGCGGCGCTGCGGTTCCTCGGCTCCGACGACCGTGACGACAACCTCGAGACCGTCACCTCCCTGGGGACCGGGGAATGCCTCATGCGGGACCCGGGAGGGCGGCTCGGGTTGGTGCGGATCGCGGCGCCCGACGATCCGGCGGTCGCAAGAGCGTTCTCCACCACCCCCGGCACGGAGTCCGTGACAGTCGGGCCCTGGCCCTCCCTCCACCAACCCAACGACGAGGTCATGGAAGGAGTGGCACGATGAACCGCCTCTCCGGTCGGGTGACCCGGGGGCGGGGGCGGTCGCCGGTGCTGGACGGGCGGGCCTGGATCGTCGTCTGGCTCCTCGTCCTCCTCGTCGCCGCCGGCGTCACCCTCGCCGCGCCCGCCGCCTACGCCCAGACCAACGAGCCGGGCTCAGAGCTGGGTGAGGAGCTCTACCCGCCCACCGAGTACCCGACCGACGCTGGTCGGGGGATCGTCCCCATCGGCCGGTACGACATCGGCTGCGCCAACGACGGGTTCGTCGGCGACGTCGGGTGTGTCACCGTGGGTACCGCTACCAACCTGGTCTTCTCGGTGGGGAAGCTGCTGGTCGCCGTGGCGATCTGGCTCCTCGAAGCGGCCACCGGGTTCGTCGTCGAGGCTACCCTCACCGACGCCGCCACCGCCGTCGCCGACCTGCTCGATACACGAGTGTTGGGGGCGATGCGGTTGTCGCACCTCGGTCTGGTCGTCTCCGCCCTGTACATGGGCTGGCAGTTCCTCCGGGGCCAGGTCGGTCTGGGGGCCGGCGAGTTCGCCCTCACCCTGGTCGTCTTCGCCGTCCTCGTCCACATCACCACCGGACCCGGCTTCGGTGGAGCGGTGACCGGAGCGATGCGCACCGCCGGTGGGATCTCGGCGGAGATCGTCTCCCTCGCCGCCGACACCGACCGCAGCGTCGAGGTCTCCGAGAAGGTGGGGGGAGCGTTGATCGCCGGGTTCGTCCGCGACCCCTACGACACCATCAACTGGGGGCAGCCCCTCGAGGGCACCCCCTGCGCCGCGGCGCGCAACCGGGCGCTCGCCTCCGGCCCGCACGGCTTCGACGACGAACCCAGGCTGCTGATGGCGGAGGCGGGCTGTGACGCCCAGGCGGCGTTCAACGCCGAGGCCACGGTGAGCCGTCTCGTCGGGGCGCTGCTCTACCTGACGGTCGCGGTGGCCGCCTTGGCCCTGTTCCTCATCACCGCCTTCACCCTGGTGGTGGCCAAGGGGATGGCGCTGTTCCTCATCGCCCTGCTCCCCATCGCTCTGTACGCGGGGTTGTTCCCCGGGGCCGGACGGAGTCTCCTGTGGCATTGGGTGGCCGCCCTCGTCCGGGTCGTCGCCCTCGTGATCGTGATGGGGGTGTTCCTCGCCCTGCTGGTCACCGGCCTCACCGGCCTGCTCGCCGTAGCCGGCGGGCTGTGGACCCGGTTCCTGCTGGTGATCTTCTTCATGGCCGTCATGTGGGTGGGCCGCCGCCAGCTCGTCGACATGTCCGGCCGCATCGCCGACTCGACCCTGCGGCACCTCGAGGGCGCCCGGATCGGCGGTGGCCACGGTGCCGCCTGGATCCGCCCCTACCAGGCCGGGGGGCTCACCGGGCTCGGCATCACCCACACCGTCAGAGAAGCCATGGCTGACCTCCCCGCCAGGCCCCGCCGCCCCACCCGGGCCGCGCCGTTGCAGACGGCGGTCGCCGTCACCACGTGGAGTCCCCGCCGACGGACCGCCTCGACGTGAACTGGCTGCTTGTCGCCCGCGTTGCCCGCGTCGCCGTCGAGGCCGCCCGACAGCGACGACACGCCGCCGAAGCGAATCGTGCCGGCGGCTCGACGCTCCGGCGGGTGCTCCTCGCCGTCGGACTCGCCGCAGCACCCGCAGCCATGATCCTGCTGGTGATGGCCTTCGGGGTGGCGGCGGTGGTCGCCGGCAGCCCGCCGGCGGTGGCCAGCGGTGCGCTCGGCATCCCCCCGGTGGTGTTCTCCGCCTACCTCGCCGCCGAAACCAACGCCCCAAGCGTCGCCGAGGACTGCCGGGTGGATTGGCCGGTCGTCGCCGGCATCTGGAAGGTCGAATCTGATCACGCCACCTACCAGGGCCGCACCGTCACCCCCGACGGCGACCTCACCCCGCCCCTCTACGGGGCCACCCTCGACGGTTTCATTCCCGGCACCGCCCGGATCCCCGACTCCGACGACGGTGTCCTCGACGGCGACCCGATCTGGGATCGGGCCGTCGGACCCGCCCAGTTCCTCCCCGGCTCCTGGCGGGCCTACGGCCAGGACGGCAACGGCGACGGCACCAAGGACCCACAGAACGTCTTCGACGCCGCCCTGGCGACCGTCGCCCACCTCTGTCTCGCCACCCCCGGCGACTACACCACGCCCACCGGCCTCGCCGCCGCCCTCCGCGGCTACAACAACTCCACCGACTACGTGGAGAAGGTCACCGGCTGGATCGACTACTACCGCAGCTTCTCCTTCACCCGAGGCGTGGTCACCGCCGACGGCCTCTACGCCTTCCCCCTCCCCACCGACTCGGTCACCCTCGGCGAGATCCGCCGCCCCCACCACGACTACCCCGCCGCCGACCTGCCCGTCCCCGAAGGCACCCCCGTCTACACCGCCCACCCGGGCACCGTCACCGCCCTCACCCGACCCTGCGACAACCCCGAGCGGTGCCGCTGCGGCTGGGGCGTCCACGTCGCCGGCGCCGACGGCCACACCTACACGTACTGCCACGGCAGTCGCCTTGCCGACGATCTGAGCCCCGGCCGCGAGGTGGCCGTCGGGGAGCTGATCATGCTCTCGGGGAACAGCGGCAACTCGGACGCCCCGCACCTCCACTTCCAGATCCGGAGCCCCGACGGGACCCTCCTCTGCCCCCAACCCCTCCTCGAAGCCTGGCGGGGCGGCATCGGGCTCAGCCCCATCGCCGCCCCCACCTCTGGCTGCACCGACTGAAAGGAGCCATCCAGTGACACCCGCGGAATCCCCGCTGCCGGACCCGAACGACATCCTCACCAGCCGGCGGCTCGGAGCCGCCATCGGCTCCCTCGCCGACCCAGCACCCCATCGGGCGGTGCACCTCGACGAGCAAGAGCGGCTCGCCATCCGCCAGGCCCTCCACCGGTCCGCCCATCCCCTCGCCGGCTTCGCCAACCACCTCCTCGACGACTGGGGCCAGCTGGCCGACGACGACCGAGCCGCAGGGCTCCTCCTCTTCGCCCAGCTGACCAGACATCCAGACCAAGAGCGGAACCTCGACACGGGACGGGGAGTGGAACGATGACCGAGTCGGCCGCCTGCGTGAGCTGCGACGCCGAAACCCAGCTCACCCCGCAGGGTCTGTGTGGTCGCTGCCGGGACGAACTGCGGTTCGTCGTCCGCCCCACCGCCCACCGCGAGGCCTACCGGCGAAGGGTCGCCGCCGAAGCCGGCCTCCGAGAAGAGCTGGAACGCTACGGCGTCGTCGTCATCACCAGCGCCCCCCGAGACAACAGCCTGTGGATCTGCGACTTCTGCAACACCCAGATCCCCGTCGACGGCGAGTACACCCTCATCCCCCTCCTCGGTAGCTACGCCCTCTGCCCCTCCTGTGTCACCACCATCCCCTACTGGCCCGACGGCTGGACCCAACCCACCCCGAGGGCCTGCCGCTGTAGTGCCTGCCAAACGCCACTCCTCGAAGCCTCCCTACATGAGCGGCGCCGCACCGGCCGGTCGCTCGACGGTCCCGACGCGGGGATCGGGCGATGACCACCCCGGCCTCCCAGCCCAACCCCGACGGTGAGACGATCCTCACCATCGCCGCCGGAGCGTTCGTCGCCGGATGTCTCGCCGTGTGGGGCGCCGGGCAGCTCGCAGCCCGCATCTGGGCCGGGACCTGGCTACCGGTGTCCCTGTGGGAGAGCCCCGCCATCGTCTGGCGCCTCGCCAACGATCCCACCCGCCCGGCCGCCGCCTGGCCACCCGAAGCCGCCACGCTCCTCCCCGGCCCAGCCCTCTACTACACCATCCTCACCATCATCAGCGTCCTGATCCTCATGGCCGTCGCCGCCGCGTGGCGATGGCACCACGACCACACCTGTCCGTCCATGGACCCGGACGCGGCCCGATGGGCCAAACCCCGCGACCTCAAACCCCTCCTCATCCGCCGCCCCCAACCCGGACGGCTCACCCTCGGCACCGTCGGACGGCGGCTCGTCGCCACCGAAGCCCAACACTCCGTCGCCGTCATCGGACCCGCCGGCACCGGCAAGACCACCGGGTTCGCCATCCCCGCCCTCCTCGAATGGGACGGACCCGTCATCGCCACCTCCGTCAAAGGCGACCTCCTCGACGCCACCATCACCCACCGCCGCACCATCGGCGAAACCTGGGTCTTCGACCCGGTCGCCTCCACCGCCCAACCCTCCGCCGGATGGTCACCCCTCCACACCTGTACGGACTGGCAGGGTGCCCTGCGGATGGCCGCCTGGCTCGCCTCCACCGCCCGCGCCGGCGAACGCGGCGGCCTCCAAGACTCCGACTTCTGGTACGCCGTCGCCCAGAAACTCCTCGCCCCCCTCCTCTACGCCGCCGCCACCGCAGGTGCCACCATGGCCGACGTCATCCGCTGGGTCGACCTCCAAGACGAAGAAGAACCCCTCCGCGCCCTCCAACAGACCCGCCAGGCCGACGCCGTCTCCGCCCTCCAAGCCTTCGCCGCCACCATCAACCGGGAAGAACGCACCCGATCCTCCGCCTACACCACCGCGGAGACCGTCCTCGCCGCCTTCGCCGACCCCGGCGTCCTCGCCACCACGGCCATCAGCGAGCCCGTGATCGACCCCGACCGGCTCCTCGACGGCGGCAACCACACCCTCTACATCTGCGGACCCCTCCACGAACAAGCCCGCCTCCGACCCCTCTTCACCGCCCTCATCGAACAAACCATCGCCCGCGTCTACGACCGCGCCAACCGCACCACCGACCGGCTCACCAAACCGCTACTGCTCGTCATCGACGAAGCCGCCAACATCGCCCCCCTCCCCGACCTCGCCCAGATCGCCTCCACCGCCCGCGGCGTCGGCATCCAACTCGTCACCATCTGGCAAGACTTCGCCCAAATCCAAGCCCGCTACGGCACCTTCGCCCAAACCGTCATCAACAACCACCGCGCCAAGATCATCCTCGCCGGCATCTCCGACACCCCCACCCTCGACTACATCAGCCGCCTCATCGGCGACCAACACACCATCGAAGAAACCCGCACCCACAACCCCGACGGCAAAGAGACCATCACCGAAGCCCCAAGACACCGGCCCCTCGCCCCCACCGCCACCCTCCGCCGCGCCGACACCGGCACCGGCATCCTCATCTACGGCAACTACCAGCCAGCCCGTCTCAGGCTGCGGCCGTGGTACGAACGACATTCCTGGTCCGGCCTCCAACGTGCCTAGGGGTCCGTGGCTCGCGACTCCTGCAGGGCTCTGTGTTCGGCGGCCACGGCTTCGAGTTCTGACGTGTCAGCGTCCAGGACCTGGAGAACTCGGAATCCTTGTGCGAGCATGGCGGCGTTCGCCGCTGCGATCACCTTCTCCCTCCGCCATGGAGCTGATGGAGCTCCGAGCATCGGTTCTCCGTCTCTACCGCGTTGGTGGAGGCGTCCCATCGCCATCCCGTGGGCCACGTCCGATTCATACCGCCACGCCACCTCCAAGCCGCGTCTGGTAAGGATCGTGGTCGTGTCTTGCCGGGGACTCGCTGGTGCTCCGATGACTCGCAGCCTCGCCTCGGTCAGTGCGTCTCGGGTCTCGAGGAGCGCGACGTCAGCAGCGTGACGTTCGGCTGACTCCGCACCAATCGTGGCTGCTGCACGGGTTCTGGCAGTCTTCAGCAGCTGAGCCAGTTCAGCCCGGTCTGCCCGGAGGGCCTGGACATCCATCCAGTCGACAGCCGCGGCAAGGTAGGCGAGGGTGAGAACCAGAGACTCCTCGTCTGGCCACGGAGCGGCACGCGCCATCTCCTCGTGATCTGCACGATTGCCGAGCGCCGCGGGGAGGGGGAGCTCTGGCGGTGGCTCGTAGTCGGTGAGCCACACTGTTTGGGCGAGGAGCTCGAGGAGCCTCCTCACCAGCACGGCAGCGTCCTCAGTGAAGTCGACCGCCGCTGTCGTCGAGCCAGCCGTGTGGCGCATGAGGAAGTGAATCGTCGAGTACGTGCGCCGCGCCAACCAGAGGTTCTCCACGAGTCGAGTGCGACCTGGAGCGGGAACCGCGACCCACCCTCCAACGTCGACGGCCGGGATCGTGAGAACCTCCGGGGTTGCAGCGCGGCGAAGGGCCTCGTCGACCCCCACCGCGAGGTGCAGGTGTGCCTGCAAGATCCTGGAGTCACCCACGGGCAGAAGCTACCTCGCTCAGACAGGGAAAGACCCGCGGGCAGTTCCTGCCGGCAACGGATTCTGTCACGGGCGCCCGGTAGTCTGATGCGATCAGCCGCTATACGAGGGAGTTTGCCGTTGGCGACATTGGAAGACCTCAAACCTGAGTCAGTCGTTGAGGGTCTCGTCGTCGGCAGCCCAGTCACCATCATCGCCGCCTCCTGGCACGGCGCCGACATGCTGGAGGTCGTGTACCGGACCGCAGATGGCGCCATCGATAGCCGGCTCTTGGCGCGGTCGGACGAGGCGCGGCTGTCAGTGGCAACCGAGGAGCGGCGATGGCCGTTCGATGCCGACGGTGAACTGTTTCGTCTGGTCTCGGAGGCTCGGCGCATCGAGCTGGCCTACCTGTTCGATCCATTCGTCGCAGTGGCAGCGGCTGACATCGAACCGCTACCACACCAGATCGAAGCGGTGTACGAGAAGATGCTGCCCCGCCGGCCGCTGCGGTTCCTCCTGGCGGACGACCCGGGTGCCGGGAAGACGATCATGTCCGGCCTGTACATCCGGGAACTGACCATCCGCGGTGACGCAGCCCGGGTCCTGGTGGTAGCTCCGGGATCGCTGGTAGAGCAGTGGCAGGACGAGCTGTGGCAGCGCTTCCAACTCCCGTTCGACATCTTGTCCCGGGACATGGTCGAGTCGGCGCGGACCGGAAACCCGTTCACGGAACGGAACCTGCTGATCGCCCGCATCGACCAGTTGGCCCGCAACGAGGACCTGCAAGCCAAGCTGCAGGCCTCGACGTGGGACCTGGTGATCGTCGACGAGGCCCACAAGATGTCGGCCCGCCGCTACGGCTCCAAGCTGCACAAGACGAAGCGATACCAGGTCGGAGAGCTGCTGCGGGGCCTCGCCCGCAACTTCCTGCTGCTCACGGCGACACCGCACAACGGCAAAGAGGAGGATTTCCAGCAGTTCCTCGCCCTATTGGACCCGGACCGCTTCGGCGGTCGGGTCCATGGCGGCACATCGGACCTGTCGGACCTCATGCGCCGGTACGTCAAGGAGAACCTGCTGACCTTCGACGGCCGGAAGCTGTTCCCTGAACGGATCGCTCAGTCGGTCAAGTACGAACTGTCCCCGCCGGAGATGAGCCTCTATGAGGCCGTCACCCACTACGTCCGAGAGGAGATGGACAAGGCCAGGGCGATCGAGGAGGGCGGCGACCGCCGCCGGGGCCTGGTCGTCGGCTTCGCACTGACCGCCCTGCAACGCAGGTTGGCGTCGTCGCCAGAGGCCATCTACCGGTCGCTGCAACGCCGGCGAGACCGGCTCCAAAAGCGCCTCGTCGAGCTCGAGGCGATCGCTGACGGCACCGTCGAAGTGCGTCCTTCCCTCCCGAAGATCCTTGCCGAGGTGGACCTGGAGGACTTCGACTTCGACGATTTCGAAGACGTCGAACTGGAGGAGCTCGAAGAACAGGCGATCGATCAGGCAACCGCCGCCGCGACCGTTCCGGAGCTGCGCAACGAGATCGCCACGCTGGGAACGCTGATCGAGCTGGCCGCCGCCGTCCGAGCATCCAGGACCGACCGGAAGTGGACCGAGCTGTCGGAGATCCTCCAGTCCGACGCGATGATCGCCGAAGACGGCACGCGGCGGAAGATCATCATCTTCACCGAGCACCGGGACACGCTCACCTACCTCGAGGGCAGGATCAAAGCCCTGCTCGGCCGCCCGAACGCGGTGGTGGTCATCCACGGCGGGTTGAACCGAGAGGTCCGTCGCCGGGTCCAGGAGGCGTTCGTCAAGAACCCGGACGTGCAAGTCCTGGTCGCCACCGACGCCGCCGGGGAGGGCGTCAACCTGCAGCGTGCGAACCTGATGGTCAACTACGACCTGCCATGGAACCCCAATCGGATCGAGCAGCGGTTCGGGCGGATCCACCGGATCGGCCAGAAGCAAGTGTGCTACCTGTGGAACCTCGTCGCCGTGAACACCCGCGAGGGTGCAGTCTTCGAGCGACTCTTGGACAAGATCGAGGAGCAACGCAAGGCCCTCGGCGACCAGGTGTACGACGTGCTTGGCGACTCCTTCATCGACCGCTCCCTCCGCGAGCTGCTCATCGAGGCGATCCGCTACGGCGACGACCCCCAGGTGAAGGCCCGCCAACAACAGATCATCGACCAGGACATCGGCAAACGGCTGGAGGAGGTCATCGAGGAACGGGCACTCGCGGTCGACGTCCTCGCCAAGGCGAAAGTGGCCGAGATCCGCGACCAGATGGAACGCGCCAAGGCCCGCAAACTGCAACCCGGCTTCATCAAGGCGTTCTTCGTCGAGGCATTCCGCCGGCTCGGGGGCAGGATCGTGGAGCGGGAACCCAACCGATTCGAGATCACCCGAGTACCGTCGTCGGTCCGTTCCGCCGAACGGGAGATCCGCATCGGGGCGCCCCTGCAGTCCGCGTACGAACGCGTCACCTTCGAGACCGACCTCGTCAACATCGACGGCAAGCCCCCTGCCGACCTGATCGCTCCGGGGCATCCGCTACTGAGCGCAGTCATCGACCTCATCCAGGAACGCCACCGCGCGCTGCTGCAGCGCGGCACCGTGTTCGTCGACCCCGACGACCCGTCAGAGGAGCTGCGCGTCCTCGTCTACTTGGAGCACACCATCAGGGACGGTCGCGTCGACGCCGACGGGCGACGGAGGACGGTCTCCCGGCGCTACCAGTTCGTCGAACTCCGCTCCGATAGTCCGCCGGTCGATGCCGGCTACGCCCCCTACCTCGACTACCGGTCCGCCGACGAAACCGAACGGACGCTCGTCGACGAGTGGATCGACGCCGACTGGATCACTGAAGCGGTCGCCGCCGAAGCGCGGAACCACGCCATCGCCCAGCTCGCCGGTTCCCACTTCGAGGAGGTCAAGGCGATCACGACCGCGCGGGTCGAACGGGTCCGAGCCGCGGTCAAGGAGCACCTCACCGCGGAGATCCGCTACTGGGACGAACGCGCCATCGAAGCCAAACAGAAGGAGCTGCACGGCAAGAAGCCCAAAGGCGGGTTCTCCTCCGGCCACGCCCGCGCCATCGCCGACGAGCTCCAGGCCCGCCTGGAACGGCGCCTCAAGGAGCTTGACACCGAACTCGACCTGTCGAACCAGCCTCCGATCGTCGTCGGGGCCGCCGTGATCGTTCCCCAGGGACTCCTCGACCGCCTCAGCGGAGCCAAGGGCCCATCGATCCACGCCACGGACGTCACCGAGGTTGACCGACGCGCCGTCGCCGCCGTCATGGCCACCGAACGGGCCCTCGGCCGTGAACCCACCGAGATGGCGCACCGCAACCCCGGCTACGACATCGAGTCCCGCGACCCCGCCACCGGCGACCTCTACTTCATCGAGGTCAAAGGACGCATCGAGGGCGCCGACACCGTCACTGTCAAGGCCCGTCAGGTCCGACAGGCCCACAACACCCCAGACCGATTCATCCTCGCCATCGTCACCGTTCCCGAGGACCGTGACGCCGAGCCGACGGTCCGCTACGTTCGGCGTCCCTTCCGGGACACCGAGCTGCCGTTCGCCGCCGTATCGGTCACCCTGTCCTTGCCAGAGCTCCTCAGAGAGGGGGAAGAGCCAGCATGACGTACAAGAAGAAGTTGATCGAGGTGGCGTTGCCGTTGGATGCGATCAACGCGGCAGCGCGTGCAGAGACAGCGCGGAAGCGTGGCAAGCCGACACAACTACACCTCTGGTGGGCCCCGCGGCCGATTGTTGCAGCTCGGGCAGTGCTCTGGGCCTCGCTGGTGGACGACCCCTCCGCGCATCCCGACCAGTTCCCTACCGCGGAGGACCAGGAGGCCGAACGGCAACGGCTATTCCAGATCCTCAAAGACCTCGTGTTGTGGGAGAACTCCAACAACGAAAGGGTCCTGGCCGCGGCCCGGGCCGAGATCGAGGCGTCCTGCGAGGGGGAGTTGCCAAGCATTCTCGACCCGTTCTGCGGCCGCGGAACCATCCCCTTCGAAGCCCAACGCCTCGGCCTCCCCGCCTACGGCGGCGACCTGAATCCGGTCGCGGTGCTCATCTCGAAGGCCATGGTCGAAATCCCGCCCCGCTTTGCAGGGCTCCCGCCAGTCAATCCGGACGCTCGGGCGGAGTCCGGGTTGAAGACGTGGGACCGCTCGCAGGGCCTGGCTGAAGACGTCCGCTGGTATGGGCAGTGGATTCGTGATCGGGCGTTTGACCGCATCGGGCATCTCTACCCCAAAGTGAAGCTGCCGCCGGAGCAGGGCGGCAGCGAGGCCACAGTGATCGCCTGGATCTGGGCCCGCACTGTCGAATCCCCCGACCCCTCCTGGTCGGGTCACGTGCCGCTCGTTCGCTCCTGGACCCTTCGGGTAGCGAGGAAGAACAAACCGGTCGTCTGGATCGAACCCGTCGTCGACCATGACACCCAAACCATCACCTACCGGATCCGCGAAGGCGGCACCCCCGTCCAAGGAACCATCGACCGGAGGGGTGCGGTCTGCCTGGCGACCGGATCGCCGATCAGCTTCCAGTACATTCGCACAGAGAGCCGTGAAGGTCGCTCTGGGACGATACCGATTGCAGTCGTTGCCAATGGACCGGCAGGTCGAGCCTACTTGCCGCCCCATCCACCACCGGCAGCTCCCGAACCCGAATGGCGACCGACCGAGCAGTTGCTTGGCAAGGCAACAGTGAACGTGGGCCTCTATGGCTTTGCGACGTGGGGTGATCTATTCACGAATAGGCAGTTAGTCGCGCTGACCACGTTGTCGGATCTTCTGAGTGAGCTACGGCCGCTGATCGAGGAACATGCGGTTGCGGCTGGGCTTCCCGCCGACGGTGTCCGTCTGCGCGACGGCGGCTCCGGTGCCACTGCCTACGTCGACGCCATCATCACCTACCTCGCGTTCGCGATCGACCGGCTCGCCGACTGGAACAACTCGCTTTGTCATTGGGAAAAGAAGGCTCAGGTACCGCAGCAGCTGCTTGGTCGGCAAGCAATCCCCATGACGTGGGACTTCGCCGAGGCCAATCCCTTCTCGTTATCGACTGGATCCCTGCACGTAACCCTCGAAACCGTCGCGTCCAGTCTTGGCCAAATGCCCTCGACCAATACTCAGTCCAGGATCGAACAACGCGACGCCGTGTCACGACTAAAGGAGATTTCACAGCCAGTTGTCTCCACAGACCCCCCCTACTACGACAACATTTCCTACGCTGATCTTGCTGATTTCTTCTATGTGTGGCTGCGGCGGAATCTACGAGACGTGTGGCCCGATGAGCTGTCCACATTGTTGACTCCAAAGAACGACGAGCTGATTGCTAGCCCACAGCGAGCTGGCTCTAAGCAAGCTGCGAAGGAGCATTTTGAGTCGGGCATGGGGGAGGTGTTTGCCACAGTCGCGAGAGTGCAACATCGCGACTTTCCGGCAACCGTGTTCTACGCCTTCAAACAGGAAGAGTCGGGCGAGAGCGGGGTTGCCTCCACGGGCTGGGAGACCTTCCTCCAGGGAGTGGTCTCAGCTGGACTCGCTGTCACAGGGACTTGGCCGGTCCGCACCGAAATGACCTCGCGTCGCGTCGCCCTAGGGGCAGCAGCCCTGGCTTCGTCGATCGTGTTGGCGCTGCGGCGCCGCCCCGAGGACGCGCCGTTGGCGACTCGGTCGGAGTTCCTCGCTGCACTACGTGCGGAATTGCCTGCGGCAGTACGGTTGTTGCAGAAGGAATCGATTGCTCCGGTGGACATGGCGCAGTCGGCGATCGGTCCGGGGATGGCGGTGTTCTCCCGCTACGCCAAAGTCGTCGAAGCCGACGGGTCGGCGATGACCGTACGTCAGGCGTTGGCATTGATCAACGAGGTGCTCCAGGAGGTGCTGTCCGAGGAGGAGACTGAGTTCGATCCTGACACCCGCTGGGCGTTGACCTGGTTCGAACAGTATGGGTTGAACCCCGGTCCGTATGGGGACGCAGAGACGCTGTCGAAGGCGAAGGACACCTCCGTATCTGGCGTGGTGCAGGCCGGGATCGCGACGCAGGTCGACGGCAAGGTCCGATTGTTGGACCGCGACGAGCTCGACCCGGAGTGGGATCCAGCCGAGGATCCGCGGTTGACGGTGTGGGAGGTGACCCAGTATCTCATCGCCCGCCTCGGCGAGTCGGAGACCGCTGCCGCCGAACTGTTGCGTCGCGTCGGCGGCGGCGTGGGCGAACGGGCTCGCCAACTCGCCTACCTCCTCTACCAGGTCGCCAATCGCAAGGGCTGGGCGTCGGAAGCCGTCGCCTACAACAGTCTGGTCCAAGCCTGGCCGGAGCTCACCCGCCTCGCCGGCCGCACCGATACGGCAATTCAGCCGACTTTGGGAGGATGACGTAAAGGATGGCGATATCGAACCACGAACGGGTCGGGAAGACGCTCACGCTGCTGCGCGACGGGATCCGCGGCCCGTTGGAGAAGCTGTGGAAGGGCAACTTCGGTGAGGGTTGGGTGGAGGCGGTCAACGAGCGGCTCTATCACCCCGATCGGGATCCCGATCCCGATGACCTGGCGTTCCTGCTCAAGGGGATAGATGCGACGTGGGGGGAGTTCTTCAAGCAGGTGTTCGGGAAGGCGGAACGCAGCTATGTGATCCTGCTGCGGGAGGCCCGCAACGACTGGGCGCACAACAAGCGGTTCTCCTCCGATGAGACGTACCGGATCTTGGACTTCGCCGAGATCCTCCTCAAAGCGTTCCACGCCCGCGAGCAGGTCGAGGCTGTGCAGGAGCTGCGCAAGGGTCTGCAGCGGCAGGTGTTCGCCGAGGAGGCCCGCAGCGAGCAACGCAAGCTCGCCGCAGAAGCCACTAAGGGGGAACCGAAGGCGGGATTGGCGCCGTGGCGGGAGATCGTCGCCCCGCACCCGGATGTGGCCCAGGGCCGGTTCGAGCAGGCCGAGTTCGCTGCCGACCTGTACCAGGTGCTGCACGGTAAGGCCGACGTGGAGTACCAGGATCCGAAGGCATTCTTCGCCCGCACCTACATCACCGACGGGCTCCGGGATCTCATCCGCATCGCGGCGATGCGGCTGTCGGGGCAGGGTGGGGACCCGATCGTGGAGCTGCAGACCAGCTTCGGGGGAGGGAAGACCCACAGCCTCATCGCCCTGTACCACCTGGCGTCCGGGGAAGCGACGTCGGCACTGCCGGGCGTGGACGACGTCCTCACCGATGGTGACCTGACCATCCCGTCTGGGGTGAATCGGGCGGTGTTCGTGGGTCAGATGGTGTCCCCGTCCACCCCCCAGGTGAAACCCGACGGCACCGAGGTGAACACCCTGTGGGGGGACATCGCCTGGCAGCTCGGCGGCGCCGACGGGTATGCGATCGTCGCCGAGGATGACCGCAACGCCACCAACCCCGGGGCGAAGCTGATCGAGCTGTTCGAACGGTTCGGCCCTGCGTTGATCCTCATCGACGAGTGGGTGGCCTATGCCCGGGACCTGCCCACCAAGGCCGACGAGGCGAAGCTGCCCGGTGGGGACTTCGACACCCAGTTCACCTTCGCCCAGGCCCTCACCGAGGCAGCGTCGGCGGTAGCTAACACGCTGGTGTTGGTGTCGATCCCGTCGTCGGATCTCGAGGTCGGCGGCGAGAAGGGCCAGCTGGCGCTCGCCAAGCTGAAGAACGTGGTTTCTCGGAAGGCAGCGCAGTGGAGGCCGGCGTCGACCGACGAGTCCTTCGAGATCGTCCGTCGACGCCTGTTCGAGCCGATCTCCCCGGCCGACGCCAAGAAGCGGGACGCGGTGATCCGCGCCTACCACAACCTGTACCTGGACCACCAGGCGGACTTCCCCTCCGAAGCCAAGGAAGGCGACTACCAGCGACGCATGACCGCCTCGTATCCGATCCATCCCGAGCTGTTCGACCGGCTCTACCAGGACTGGTCCACCCTCGAACGGTTCCAGCGGACCAGGGGCATGCTGCGGCTCATGGCGACCGTCATCTCCGAACTGTGGAAGCGGGGCGACACCTCGCTGATGATCATGCCCGGCACGATCCCGATGGATTCGGGGGCGGTGGTCTCCGAGTTGACGAAGTACCTGGACGACCGGTGGGAGCCGATCATCCGCACCGACGTCGACGGCCCCAACTCGCTGCCGCTGCGCATCGACCAGCAGCGTCCCAACCTCGGCCGGTATTCGGCGACGAGGCGAGTGGCCCGCACCACCTACGTCGGCTCGGCGCCCCGCCAGGAGGACCGCCGCGGTGTCGACCTCAAACACGTCGTCCTCGGGTGCACCCAGCCGGGGGAAAGCCCGGGTGTGTTCCAGGACGCCCTCCGGCATCTGTCCTCGGAGGCCACCTACCTCTACAGCCAGGGCAACCAGTACTGGTACGACACCAAACCGACCCTCAGCCGGCTGGCGTCGGACCGAGCAGAGTCCAACTTCACCGACGACGACGCCGACATCGAGATCCGCAACCGGCTCCAAGAGGGCCTCTCTGTCGGGCCCTTCGTCGCCGTCCACGTGTTCCCCGACGGGCCCGGCGACGTGCCCGACGAGGACGACGGCGTCCGACTGGTGATCCTGCCGCCCACAGCACCCCACCAGGGATCAGCCGACGGTTCCCCGGCGCTCCAGGCCGCGTCAGCCATCCTCGAGCAACGCCAGGGCGGGCCGCGGATCAACCGCAACCTGCTGGTGTTCCTCGCCGCCGACGCCAACCGGGTTCCCGAGCTGCGGTCTGCGGTTCGTAGCTGGCTGGCCTGGAAGTCGATCCTCGACGAGGCCGGAGCCGAAGGCCTCAACCTCACCCCCTCGGAGGTTTCCCAGGCTCAGACCAAGCTGACGGAAGCCGAAGACACGATCAGGCAACGCATCGGCGAGACCTTTCAACACGTGCTGACCCCACGCCAGCAACCTGGCAACGCCGAGATCGTCTGGCAGGCAACCCGGGCGACCGGCAACGGCGACCTGGCCGAGAAGACCGCCCGCAAGCTCGGCTCGTCAGAGGATTTCATCACCGCCTACGGCGGGATCCGAGTCCGGATGGACCTCGACCGTCCCGAAGCGCCCCTGTGGGACGGTGACCACGTCGGAGTCCGAAAACTCTGGAGCTACTATTGCCAATACCTGTACATGCCCCGGCTCGCCACCTTCGACGTGCTCGCCCGGGCCATCTCCGACGGTGTCGCCAAGTTGAACTGGGAGGCGGAGACCTTCGCCTACGCCCAGGCCTACGATGAAGGGGAAGACCGATACCTGGGGCTTGCGGCCGGACAGCACGTCGAGGTCGGGCTCAGCCAGACCGCCCTCCTGGTGCGGCCCGACCGGGCACGTCGCCAACTCGACGCCGAACAGCCAGACGAAAGTGGCGGAGAAACCGGGGGCGCCGACGGCGGTGGGGACCATAGGGGCAGGACACCTTCGCCGGCGAAGGTCCGGGAGGATCCTCGGCGCTTTTACGGCCGGAAGCAGCTCGACCCGGTCCGAGCCATCCGGGACTTCGGCGACCTGATGAGCGAAGTGGTGACGCACCTCGGCAGACCCGACGGGGCCAAGGTGACGATCACCGTCGAGATCAACGCCGAGTCAGACGGCTTCGACGACCACGTCCGCCGGGTCGTCAGCGAGAACGCCGCCCAACTCGGCTTCGACGACCACGAGTTCGAGAAGTAGTTCGGCGAATCACGCAGCATCGGTCACACTCTCTGAGGCCGCCCGGAATCCTCACACCCGACGGGATCCAGGACAACGACCCTGGCAGCCGATACCCACTCTGAATGGGCGAGCGTTACATGCCACACGCCGCAGCTCCGATACCCAAGAGGACCTCTTCTGACGTCATGCGATCTTGAACACAACCGCCATGGCCGATAGGCCAAGAAAGATGGCCGCCCAGGCCAAAGACCACTCTACGCCCCAGATGTAGTTGTGGAGACCAACACTCAGCTGCGAGTTCCGCTGCACCGCGTCCATCCGAGCGGCCGCGAGGAAAACCACCGGATCTCTCTCGTTCTCAGCGGCCCACTCAACATCTAATGGAGTCGCTACATTGAGTTCCACGCTCCGTATTCCGAGTTGCGATCCGAAGCCCGCCATGACGAGATAGCCCGTTCCGACGAGGCTACATACGACCGAGACAATCGCCCTGTTGGCGAAGGCCCAGCCTACTAGACCCGCAGATAACGGAACCAGCATCGTGACAAACTGAAGATGTGATGCGAGTTTCGACTCGAGTGCCCTAATCCGGGCAAGGTCTTCCTCGAACAGGAGCTGGGCCTCCGCGCGAAGGTCGGGGAACCTCTCCAGGATCTGATACCAGCCAGACCGACCCGGGCCCTTTGGTACTCCGATGCATTGCGAGGTTCGCCACGCTGAGACAACCGGCAGCAGGTATGGCCACCTCATGCGGTCAGTTCATCAGTGATTGCTTCGGCGATCGGCAACCCACATGTCTGTTGAAGCCAACCCCACTCGCCGTTCTGATTGAGTTCCAGGAAGTAGTACTCACCAGAGCCTGATAGGGCAAAGTCGATTGCTCCGAATCGTAGACCAAGGCGGCGAACGAGTTCTACGCACGCCTCCGCCATTGCGCATGGCAGATCCCACGGCTCGAATCGCGCCCGCTCATGGCTGCGGCGCCAATCGAGAGTTCCTATGTCCGGCACCCGAGCGGCAAGCACGTGTTCGCCGACCACGGTCACGCGGACGTCATCCTTCGGTTCAATCGCCTCTTGAAGAACGAATGGAGCCACCTCGATGTTGCGAGCAGACGAGATCAGGCCCACAGTTGCCATAGTAGTGAATACAAACCGGCTCTCCTCGGCATCCCGAATGAGCGAAGATGACAGTGCCTTGACAACACTCGTTCTCTCCCCATTCTTGATGAATTCCAGAGCTTCATCACGACTATTCGTGATCAGCGTATCAGGGATCCTCAGCCCGATCGCTTTAGCTTCTCGCAGCTGGAGTATTTTCGACTCAGCACGAGCACCTGCGTGGGGCGAGTTCATCCACCGACACGGAAGCATTGCGAGGCCGTCGATGACACCAGCCCATTGGTCGGCTACGTATTCGGATTCCCCGTCCGTCAGTTCGGTGTCGGTCGATATGACGGGGCGTTCAGGACGCCGATACCAGACAGATTGAAGGCTGCTGAGATCGTAGGTCGCATGCGCGGTCTTGTAGATCCAGTCGCCGCTGACGGGGTTGATGGAATGGTGCCTCTCGGCAAGGCGCTCTGTGTTGATCCGAACGAAGCTGCTGCCGCGAGCGCGGAGCTCACGCACTACCCAATCTGCCGAAACGTCACGTTCGTTCGTGACAATCGCAACGGCTGGTGTGATCAGCGAACCCACCGATCCTTCTGATCCTCGCCCTTTTCCAGATCGGCCTTCTTCGTCTCGGGGCTCTCCCCGGAGTCAAGGGCCGGGATCCACTTCGAACCGTCCTTCACCACAAGTTCGTCCAGAGTTTCGTCGTAACGCACCTCATGCGAGGCTCTCAGCTGCTGAGCTTCTGCGAGACGGACAATCAACGGCTTCATCGCCGACAGCCTACATCAGCAACGCGAACGTACGCCTGCCGTGATCGGCCCCGTCGCCTGGGAGTTCAACAGGGCCAAAGACGTGGAGCCCTGCTGAGCTCGTCGACTCGTCCGACGCTGGCGAGCAATTGACGCACCGGCCGGCTGGTCCCGGGCCTCCGGGAGTCAGGTGAGGGAGCGAGCAAGTGACCTCGGGTGCGCCCCTGCCGGGCTTGCCTGATCCTGCAGGTGGTTCAGAACGTAGGTGTGGCGCTGGACGAATCCCTCCTCTGTTGACAACTTCGGTCCACGCCCCACGTCGATCGCTGCCGGCCCTGCCGCGGCACGGCCGAGGACGGCGATAAGCGCTGCCAGGCGGTCGGAGTGCTGATGAGCGAGATGCTCGCACTCGTCCCGACCCACGTCGGGCTCCGTGAGGTAGATGGTGTTCGCTTCCCTGCCTCGGCTCATGGCAACGTAGGTCCATTCCCGATTGACGCTGCCACCGGCGACGGTGTGCACCCGCTGTGCGGTGGCGCCCTGGGCTTTGTGTCCGGTGAGGGCGTAGCCCCAGTCGAGGTGGCCTTCGTCGAGGTACCAGTGGGGCACCGTGACGGTCTGGCCGGTGCGGTCGAGGCGGATGGTGAGCGACCGGCCTTCGGGGTCGACGGTGGTGATGGTGGCGAGGTCGCCGTTGAGGACCCCGAGGCGGCTCCGGTTCTTGAGGCACACGACCCGGTCCCCGACCTGGAACTCCCGGTCTCCGACGGTGAGGGCGGGCCCGTGGAAGATTCGGGCTTCGGCGATGCGGTTCCGAGCCCGCCGGTTGAGTTCGTCCACGGTCGTGTTGCGGTGGCCGATGAGGAGCACATGTGCGGGGTCGCCGGTGGCTTCGACGTCTTGGTACCAGTTGGCGACAGCTTGGTCGATGGTGTCGGCGGGAGTGGCGGCGGCTGTGATCCGGTGACGCCGGTGGTACATGGCAACAGCCCGGTCGACGGAACCGATGCGGAGTTCGGCAAGAGCGACACGTTCCCACGGATGGTGTTGTCGGACGTTCTCGGTGAGCTCGACGGCGGGAAGGCGGGCGGCGAGGGCTCGGAAGAGGCCGCCGGCGTCGATCTCGGGGAGCTGATGGGGGTCGCCGATGAGGATGAGCTTCCCGGAGACGGCTTCCACCAAATCGGAGACTGCGGCGAGTTGGCGGGTGCCGACCATGCCGGCCTCGTCGACGACGACCACGGCGCCTTGGGGGAGGCCGCCGCCGGCTTCGGTCTCCCAAAGGAGGCGAGCCAGCGTGTAGGAGGGGATGCCGGTGGCGGTCTGGAATCCGGCGGCGGCCCGGGCGGCGAGAGCGGTACCGATGATGGGGGTGCCGGTGGCGGCGGCGAGGTCGGCGATGAGGGCCATGACGGTGGTCTTGCCGGTTCCGGCGGCACCAATGCCGACGTCGATGCCGTTGCCGGAGGTGGCGAACCGGCGGACCATGGCCCGTTGCCCGTCGGTGAGGTCACGGCGGGCGGCGAGGATGGCTTCGACGCGGTCGCGGGGGACGGTCCATCGTCCGGCGGCGATTCCGGTGAGGGCGCGGTCGATGATCCGCTGTTCGGTGGCGAGGAGTTCGACGGTGGTGTAGCGACGCTCGTGGAGCGGGAACGGCCAGCTGTCGCGGCGGCGCATCCCAACCGAGGACGGCTCGACGTCTTCTGAGCGTTGGCTCGAATCGCCGTCGAACTCCGCTGGCACTTCCGTCGGTTCGGCGCCAGTGCGGGTGGGGTGGAGGGGGACGACTTCTGGATGGTGGAGGAACGTGTCGGCTACTGCTTCGATCTCGGGCCGGGTGCCGCCTTCGGGGAGGGCGGCGGCCACCGAGCAGATGACGTCGGCCCGTCCGAAGGTGGATGTCTGGGCGGTGAGCCCCTCGGGAGATGCGAGCTCGGCGTAGAGCGACTCCGGTTCGGCTGCGGTGACCTCTCGACTGCGGCCGAGAAGAGCAGCGACGGTGTCGGGGGTAAGTCCGACCTCGGCGCCACGCTCCAGCCACTGCTCCCGCAACGTGTCGAGAGAGCGATCCTGCTTTGCGGCGCGGGTGGCCACGGTGGCGGCTTCGTTGGCGGCGGGCGTGTCGGGAAGGCCGTGGGTGTCCCGCCATGCGTCGATCTGTTGGCGGCGTTGGGAAAAGGCTTCGATCTGGTCTCGGGTGAACCCTTCGACGTCGGCCATCCCGTTGCGGACGGGCTGCCAGCGGACTCCGAGTCGTTGGGTGAGGCGGCGGCGGAGTTCGGCTTCGTGGATGTAGCCGGCGGCGAGCTGGTGTCGGTACAGGAGCCGCCCGTCGATGGTCCGCCAGACGCCGTCGACGCCCTTGACCCGGTTGCCCACCACCACGTGGGTGTGGAGTTGGGGGTCGTCGGCTCGGCTTGTGAACTCGGTGAACCACGCGGCGACGTACCCGTCGGTGGCGATTGGCCAGGTCTCGACTCGCATCTTCGGGGTTCCGTCTGGGTTCAGGACCGGGTTGCCGTTCTCGTCGAGGACCGGGACCCGGGCCGCACCTCGGGTGGAGGAGGCTACGGACTCCAGGTAGGCGACGGCTTCGGCGGTGGCCTCCTCGAAGGCCTCGAGGACGTGGCGGCGGGTTTCGGCGTCGCTGAAGGCCCACAGCAGCGACACCGACTTGTCGGCAGAGAACGTGAGGTCCCAGGCGGCGACACCGTTCTTGCGGAGGCGCCGTCCGAGCTGCTCCCCCGTCGCAGGGTGGTGCCCGTCGAACAGCCGCACCAGCCCTTCGGCGGTGACCGTGCCCTCCAGGCCGAGCTCGGCGGCGCCGTTCCCACACCAGCGGCCGGTGGCGGTCCCGCCGCGCAGGTAGTAGTCCTCTCGCGGGGAGATCTCCCCCAACTTCTGGAGGTAGTAGTCCTTGCGGGCCTTGGCGAGACTCAGCATCCCGCCACCCTCGGAATGTCTACATGTACACAGCCGGCAACTTGTTGCAGGTGCGTGTGGCTCTGAGGGGGGCTCGGCGCGTGGCGATCGACGCTCCGGAATCCGTCAGGCTCCGTGTCTCTGAAGTCGGGGAGGTGGAGGTCCATGGCGTGCTCTCCTCGATCGGCGATATGGAGCCGATCGTGGAGGTGGAGCACTCCAGTCGAGTCTCAGGATCGTGTCGTCTGTCGCTGCTCCCTCGCTTGTGACGTGTGATTCCTTCCGACGTCGGAGGCGGTCCGTCTGCTCCGACGCTTCCATCACGAGCCCGCGGGCCGTCGCTGCCTCATCCGACCCTGGCCGCCCAGTGGCGAAACAAGCCCCGAGCCCTCCTCGGATTCACAGACGCCCGCGCTGCCGTCTTGCTCCCTACTCCCCTGCGCTCCCGCTGTTGTACCTCCCTTGGAGTACGCCTTGGAGTAAGTCCTGGAGTCTCCTTGGAGGCACCACCCGACATCGTGGAGCCAGGGCACGGAGTCGGAGTGCAGCGCGGAACGGAATCGCAGCGATGCCGGCGGCCATGCTGGCCGCGTATGGCTGTCGCGTCAGACCTCGATGCGCGCCCCTTAGGTGAATGTGATGGATGTTCTGTGGAAAACCACTCGACGAGCGAGGAATCCGTTGGGTATGGTTGAGAGCGCTACCAGGAATTGGGGGGGTAGCCCGGTGAGCTCGCGGCGACTGTCAATCGAGCTCAGCGGCTCCTTCTGGTCGCTGAGCCTCGCAGGCGTCGCGACAGCGGCGCTTCTGCTCGTCAGCGCCTGCTCGACGTCGACAACCCAGGTGGTGCCTACCTCGACGGTGGCATCGCCGCCTTCGTCTTCCACATCGACAGTCCCGTCAACGACGGTTGCCAATCCATCATCAACCACGTCGACCACAACAACGACGACGCCTCCTTCGTCCGCTCAGCAGGTGATCGACGCCTGGAGTTCCTACTGGGACGCGTGGGCGGAGGTGCGCGCCTCGGACGACCTTGATGCTGCGCCACTGCGTGCAGTCGCCAGCGACGTCGTCGTAGATGGCGCCCTGGCGCTGTTCGAGCGTCAGCGCTCCTCGGGGCTCGGCCCGGTAGAGAGCGACGTGGGGCTGCATCCGTCGGTGACCGAGGCGACTGAGGATCGGGCGTCGATCGAGGACTGTGTTCTCCTATCGCCGTCATTCACCGGCACCGTCGGGGTCTGGTATCAGGCGGAGCTGGCTCGGACGGAGAACGGCTGGGTGGTCGAGTCGGTACGGATTCCCAGCCTCGGCGGTTGCGTCCCTCAGGAGATGGCGGATGCAGCGATCGCCGGGTACGAGGCCTTCTACGACGGCTGGGCCGAGTTCTGGGATCCTCCAAACCCGGATAGCCCGTTGCTCGACGAGGTGCTCGCCGAGCCGCAGCGGAGCCTCATCGTCGGCCTCCTCACCGACCACGAAGCGAGGGGGGTGGCTCTGAGAGGCCGTCCCGTCCTGCATCCGGAGGTGATCGAGGTTCGAAGCCCGACCGAGCTAGTGATTCTGAGTTGCCTGGAGCCCGCCGTGGACTATGGGGTCTACGACCTCGAGTCGGGTGAGCGGCTCGATGACGTGCCGGCGGTCCGGGAAGGTCAACGCAACCTCGAGTCGGCGGTGATGGTGCTCGAGGATGGCCGTTGGAAGGTGTCCGACCTGCAAGGACAGGTGGATTTCCCATGCGAGTTCGCACCCACAGATCGCGGACTGCCGTCCATCTGATCGTCGCCGTTGTGCTGGCCGGCGCAGCGACGTTGGCCCTGGCCGCGCCCGCTTCGGCGAACCACTGCTCCGGAGAGGGTGACATCTACCAGGGAGGCGGGGAGGTCGTGGCGGAGTGTCATGGACGGACTCCGGGGCAGCCGGGCGATCGGACCGTCAGCGAGACCTGGGACGTCTACTGCGCCGATGCGGCGGGCCGGTATCGGGAGGGGGATCGGGTCGAGTTCGTCCCGACGGATCCGCTGACGCCGGGGGATGTGCGGGATCTGGGTTTCGATCCGACCGGGGAGTACTGGTGGTGGAACGTGACCTGTTGGCGGGACGGGGAGGTCGTCCACACTTACGAGTTCGCGGTGGAGGTGACCCCGCCGGTTGCTCCGTCGGTGATTCGTGATGTGGCGGCTGCCCGTCTGGAGCCGCCGGCTCCGGTGCCGCAGACGAGTCCGCCGTTGGCTCGGGAGACGTTCGTGCGTGTCCCGACGTGGCTGTGGCTGGACCCCGGCTCCTGGGTGCCGGTGGAGGTGTCGGAGACTCGTGGGTTGACGACGGTGACGGTGCGGGCGACGCCGACGGAGGCCCGCTGGGTGATGGGCGATGGTGGTGGGGTGACCTGTCTGGGTCCGGGGGTGGCGTGGAGGTCGGGGATGTCGGAGGGCGACACCGACTGTTCGTACACGTATCTGCACAGCTCCTATGGGGAGCCGGGGGGCCGGTTCGAGGCGTCGGTGTCGGTGACGTGGGTGTTCGAGTGGTGGATCAACGATGACCACGCTCACGTAGTTCTCCCCAGGCCTGCTCGCTGAAACTCCCCACCTTCCGGGTGGAGATGCCGCGCATCGGTGGGGCCCCTCTCCAGGCTGGCTGTCGGCAACGACAGCGCCAGTCGTGG
>JALSTE010000034.1 GCA_026983855.1 Acidimicrobiia bacterium | reverse complement strand
CCCAACACCGACACCGACACCAACGAAACCAAACCCCCCAAACGCCGCCGGCTCAGGGGCCGTCGGAAGGGCTCGGAGGAGTCCGGGGAAACCTCGGAGTAGATCGGTGCCCAGGCCCGGCCGTCCAGCGAGGTCGGTTCCCCGATCAGCGGGGCCCACCCCCACCCGGCCTCAGCGACTCACACCCTGGGTTCGGGATCGAGCCGATAGCCGACTCCACGAACCGTCGTGATCAGACTCCTCGCAGAATCGTCACCGTCGATTCGTCTTCTCAGACGCCGGATGTGCACGTCCAGGGTCTTGGTGTCCCCGACGTGATCGTGGCCCCAGACGTTGTTCATCAGCGAGGACCGCGTGATCACCCTTCCCGGGCTTTCCATGAGGAGCTCGAGGATGGCGAACTCCTTCAGGGGCAGATGGACCGCCCGTCCGTGCACCGTGACCTGATGGCGGCCGGTGTCCAGTATCAACGGGCCGGATACCAGCACGTCGCCTGAGGGAACTTCGGGCATCTCCGCCGCCACCTTGTCCCGACGCCGCACCACCGCCCTCATCCGGGCCACGAGTTCCCGGAGGCGGTAGGGCTTGGTCACATAGTCGTCCGCCCCCACCTCCAGGCCGACCACGGTGTCAATCTCCTCGCCCCGGGCCGACACCATGATTATCGGCACATCGGAAACCTGACGGATGCGTCGGCAGACGTCCAGTCCTGATATCCGGGGCAACATGACGTCCAGCAGAATCAGGTCCGGACGTTCTCGGTCGGCGAGGGCCAGGGCCTGCTCACCGTCTGAGGCGGAGATCACCTCGAACCCCTCCCGGCGGAGTCCCGGGGTCAGCGCCTCCAGGAAGCTGGGTTCGTCGTCGACCACCAGGACCCGGATGGAGCTCACCTCGGCGACTCCCGGTCGGGGATTCTGAGCCGGAAGACCGATCCCGCTCCCTCACGGGAGCTGACCCCCACCTCGCCGCCGTGGTTCAGGGCCACGTGACGCACGATCGACAGTCCCAGCCCCGTTCCCCCCGTGGCCCGGTCGCGGGCGCGGTCGACTCGATAGAAGCGTTCGAATATGCGGGTCAGTTCCGAGGCGGGAATACCGATTCCCTGGTCGGCCACCACCAGATCCGTGTTGCCCTCCCGGGCCTCGCACCCGATCTCGACACTCGACCCGGGATCGGAGTACTTGGCGGCGTTCTCCAGGAGATTCGTGAGGGCCCTCAACAGCTGGTCACGGTCCCCGGATATGACCGCCACCTCCGATGGATGCCGGATCAACTCGATACCGGCGGCGGCGAAGAGGTGGGCGACCCTCACGGTCGCCTCGGCCAGCAGGGCGTCCACATCCATCTCGTCGTCCCTGGTCACGGCGACGGATTCGATCCGACTGAGGGCCAGGAGATCCTCGAGCATCGCCCCAATGCGATCCGTCTCGGACATGATTCGCCGCAGCAACCGGGATCTGACCTCGGGATCGGGCTCGCCCTCCATGGTCTCGGCCAGGAGCCCTATCGCCCCGACCGGAGTGCGCAGCTCGTGGCCCAGGTTGGCGATGAAGTCCCTCCTCATCTGCTCCAGGCGGTCCGTGGATGTGCTGTCCCGAATCGTGACCATCCCGCCCAGGGGCATCCGCCCATCGGTGAGCGACACCGACCGGACCTCGAACGAACTGGCGGGCGGACCGACGTAGGTGATCTTCTTCTCCACCTCCCTGCCTCTCACCGCCGCCGCCAGCTTCTCCCTCACCGCGGCCGCCACCAGAGCCCGGGAGGGTGAGCTTCCCGAAGCGGCCTCCGCCGCGGCGTTCCTGTACACCTCATTGCCCTCGTGATCGGCCAGCACCACTCCGGTCCGGAGCTCGGACAGCGCACCCTTGTAGCGCCGACTCTCGGCCCTGATCTGCTTGATCCGGATACGACTTCGCTCCGCCGTGCCCTCCAGATGACGCAGAGCCTGTTCCAGGTCACCGGTGAAGGCCTCACCTTCCTCGTCGAAACTCTGGACGATGGCGATGATTCGTTCGGCGGTGCGTCTTCGCCACATAACCGTGAGGACCCCACCGACGATGAGGGCCAGGGCCAGAACCGCTGTGAGCAGGAGGGTCACGCCGACTGCTCCGGCCGCCCACCGGGGGCCGCATCCCCGGGATCCCGCCCGGCAACGGCCTCCCGGGCTCCGGGAACACCCTGCTCCCTCCGCCGACGGGCCCTCATGGCCCCCTGGTGCTCGGGGAACTCGCCCGTGGCCAGGTACTCGACCCACTCCCCGATGTTGACCGCGTGGTCGCCGATTCGTTCGTAGAACCGCCCGATCACCGCCAGTTGGAGAGCCTGCTGGGTGTTGAGCACGTGCGAGCCCCGGGAATCGAAGATCGCCGCTATGTACCTGTCGTGAAGCTCGTCCAATTCGTCGTCGAGGTCACCCAACATGGCCGCTCTGGCACCGTCGACGTCGAGGTAGGCGGCCATGGCGAACTCGAAGAGGGCCATGGCCTGCTCACGCATCTGATCCACCAGACCCCGGATCACGGGATCCAGATCGACCCCCTGGATCCTGAAGATGGCCTTGGCGATGTTGGTGACGAGATCACCACTCCTCTCGATCTCCCCCACCATCTTGAGATTGGTGACCAGGGTCCTCAGGTCCCCCGCCACCGGCTGCTGGGTGGCGAGGATCAAGATGCAGGCCTCCTCGGTCTCCAGGGCGAGGAGGTCGATCTCATCATCACCGGAGATGATCCGGTCGGCGGCCTCCAGGTCCCCCTCCAGCAGGGCCCGGCTGACCCGGGCCATGCCCTCGACGACCAGGGCGCTCATCTCCCCCAGGGACGTGCGGATCTCGGCCAGTCCCTCGTGGAAGACGGTACGGGTCTCCTCGGTCACCGCGTCGGCCTCATCGTGGGCATCATCGTGGCCCGGAACCGGAGAACACCGGCTGACCTAGCCCAGCCCCACGGGTTCGATCGGTCCCGGTCCGGTTAGGGGAATCCCGGGGTCGACTCGCCGGGTGGGGGTGGGCACCGTCATTCCTCGGGAATTCCGAGGTCCCACTCGAGTTCGATGTTCTCCCTCTCCGCGTCCCTGACCACCCTCTCGCGGTTTCGTCGGAACTGAGGATCGTGGGGCGGTAGGAGGGCCAGGCGGGCCATACTGCGGGCTCGGAGGCCGTCCACGGCCTGGGTGTCACCGAAGGTGCATTCGATCTCCCAGTGTGGTGCCACCGGTCCGAGGTAGATCACCCGGGCCCCCGCCACCGGTGGGGGTCGCTCCTCGTCGTAGTCGGCGTCGGTCACTCTCGGCTCCTTGGTGTCCCGCCATCGGGCGGGTTGACGGCGCGGCCGGTCCGGGACCGGGTTGGTACTCCCCGGGGACCGGACAGGACCTGACAACTGTACCGCTGCCCGGTCCAGACGCGGTTCGCCGCCCCCCTCGGGGTCGTCCCCACCAACGATCGGTGACCGGGAACCCGGTGGACCCGGTGGTCGGCCACCGCGGCGAGGTGTCGATCCGAAGACCGAATACCCCGAAACAGTGGTGAAAGCCGATCTCTTGAGTACCGTTGATCTCGGACGACGGGCGGATTGCACCTACACACACTCGATCGAACGGCATAAATCTTCCTCCGGTGGGAACCGGAGGAGCGGGCCGAACGTATAAGAGTGAGACGGAGGGATGCGTCGCATGAGCAACGATTGGATGGCACAGGGCAACTGTGCCGACAAACCACCTACAGCCTTCTTCCCCAGTGACGGGGTCGGGGTGGAGAAGGCGCGCAAGATCTGCGCCGACTGCCCCGTCAAGGGGCAGTGCCTGGAGTACGCGCTGAGGAACCGTATCGACCATGGCGTCTGGGGTGGTACCTCGGAGCGTCAGAGGCGTCGGATCCTCAAGCAACGCCGGATCGAGGCCGAGGCGGCCCAGGTTTCCGCCTGAGCACTCACCGATCCGGTATGAATCCATGGGTCGACGGGACCTGAGAGGACCACGAGGTCCTCTCAGGCCGTTTTCAACCCGGATCCGGTCACCTCATCCTGCGTTCCCCCGACACCCCGGCCGGGCCCGGGAGGGACACCCCCAGTGGGATCAGCCCAGGCCGAAGAAGTCGACGGTCCTCCCGCAGAACCCGATCAGGCGGTGCCACACAGAGGTGTCGGCCCCGGGCATCTGGGAGGTCATCTCCTCCATGGCGGACTCCGACGTCCCCGAACCCACGAGCACGTACACCATCCCCCGCCGTTCGGTCAGCAGCACGTCGTAGCCCCTGATCGCACCGTGCCAGGCGGTGGCCCCGTCGATCATCATCATCTCACCGTCCTCGGGCATGGAGTGCCAGTCGATCCGGCCCCGCTGTTCGAAGAGCGAGATCCTCCGGATCCCGTCGGAGTACATGGCCTGGGCCATGTCACCCTTCTTCTCGGCGTACATCAGACGGAAATCACCATCCATGTACTCCGGTGCGGTGATCGCCTCGGTGTCCATCGGCATCTCCGAGACACCCGAGGAGGTCGAATTGCCCTCACCCAGGACTGATATGTGGCTACCGACCACCGAAGCCAAATCGGGTCTCACCACCGCCTCGCCGACGGGGTCGACGCTGAGGAGCAGGCCCCAGACCATCAACGTGGCCACCGCACCGGCCAGCAGAGACCGGGCCCCGATCCTCCGCCGGGTGGGCGCGGGACTGAGGGGGGACCGACTCCTCGGTATGGGTCGGAATCCCTCCGGGAGAGGCAGCAGGGGAAGGTCCCTCACCAACTGACGGGTTCGCCAGAGTGCATCCAACTCCTCCCGCAGTCCGGGTTGCTCGGCCAGGTGAGCCTCCACCAGCGCCACCTCGTCGGGGTCCAGTTCACCGTCGATGTAGGCGCTGAGCAGATCTCGGGGTTCAGTACTCATGACACTGGCCCGGTGGCCGTCGCTGCCCTCATGAGAGGGCGGTCCTGAGTCGGTCACGTCCCCGGTGGATGCGACTGCGGACCGTCCCGATCGGCACTCCCAGGGCGTCGGAGATCTCCTGGTAGCTCATACCCACCACGTCGCTGTACACCACGGCCACCCGGTAATCCTCGGGGAGATCGGTGATCGCCTTCTGCACCTCGTCGGGAAGCGAACGGTGGGACAGGGCCTCATCGGCGGCCATCGAGGGGGGGAGTACCCAGTCCGGATCCTCCGGTAGGGCATCGGCGGGACGGCGCTTCCGGCGTCGCACGTCGTCCAGGAAGGCGTTGGTGGTGATCCGGGCCAGCCAACCGTGCATGGATCCCGGCTTGTAGGTCTCCAGTCCGCGTCTCACCCTCAGCAGGACCTCCTGCACGAGGTCCTGGGCGTCGTCCCGACTACCGGTGAGGCGGTAGGCGACCGTGTAGATGAATGATCCGTGTTCACGGGCCACGTCCTCCCAGGTGGGAACGAGTTCGGCGGGGCGACCTCTCCTCCTGGCACCGCTCCGGCGGGGACGGGCACGGTCAGAGGCCATGGCACGATCCCGATGGAACGCCCGGAAGGATCCGGTCACCTCCAACAACGACCGGTTCGTCCCGGTGGTTCCCGTCAATGTCGCCAGGGAGATGTCGCGGTGCCACCCCGAGGAACCAATCGCCGATCCACGTCCCGTCGTTCCCGCCAGTATCGCCGGAGCGATGGGGGGAACGGTGTCGGGACATCGACGGAGAAGGTACGGGCGCGGGACCTGGACCCGTTCCCCGGGTGGTCCCGGGGTCGGGGGTCACCGAAGGAGCCCTGTCAGGACTCGTCGGAGTCGTCGTCGCCCTTGTCGAGCCCGGCCTTGAATTCCTTCTGGGCCTCGCCCAGGGATCGGGCCAGCTTGGGCAACTTCGACCCGCCGAACAACAGCAGGACCACGACGAGAATGATGAGCAACTCTGGTGCGCCGAGATTCACGACCCACAGGGTACCTCTCCGGCCACTCCTCACCGCAGCGGGGCGGAGTTCCCGTTCCCGCCCCGCCGGGGAATACGGCCCGGCGCCGAAACCGGCGCCTACGGTGGCTCAGCCGGCCTGATCGGCCGCCGAGCGGCGGAGCAGGGCCCGCTGACGGCGAAGTCGGCGTCGCTCCCGCTCGCTCATGCCTCCCCAGATTCCGAATTTCTCACCGTGAGTGAGGGCGTACTCGAGGCAGTCCTCCCGAACGACGCAGCCCCGGCAGACCTCCTTGGCCTCACGGGTGGAGGCCCCCCTCTCGGGGAAGAAGAGGTCGGGCTCCACCCCGAGACAGTTGGCGAAGTCCCACCACGTGCGTGGGGCGTCCTCCTCGGTAGCGGCGATCAGCCCACTCGGGCCGCTTATCCCACTGACTAGTGCCATTCTGTCCTCCGGTCGGCACCGGACGTGTCCGGCACCCACCTCGATGCTTCGTAGTGCTCACTGCCCATTTGTGTTCCGTGGCAACAACCCATCGCGAATCGGCCCCGTCGGCCAACCCACTTGGTCCTCCGGAGAGCCTCGGGGGAACCGGGACCACCCCTTCGCCCGAACCGAAAGCCACTCCCGCTCCCAGTGAAGACCACCGGAACGGTGCCGCTCCGAATCAGAGGAGGACATCTGGGTAATTACACGGCGGAGATTGTTGCTGTTCGGCGACAACAGCGCAAGTAAAACTTCAACCTAAAGTAGCGCTTGATAGAAATCACCCGCGCGGCGGTCAAAACCGCACTGAGAGTGAGCAAAATGGCCTCTGCCAGTGGTACTACCGGATCGTCTGACTCCTCCCATGACGGCACCCGATCCGTTGAAAGTCGTGACCCCGTCACCACCGAGTGCTCCCGAAGCGCTCCGGCACCGGGAATCGACCACACCCGGATCTCGGTGTTCCAGGGTGACATCACGCGATGTCATGTCGATGCCATCGTGACCGCCGCCAACGAGGCACTGGCCGGGGGCGGGGGTGTGGACGGAGCCGTTCACTCCGCCGCCGGCCCCCGGCTCCTGGAGGCCTCGCGGGGAATAGGCCACTGTCCGACGGGGGAGGCGGTGGTCACCCCCGGGTTCGAGCTGCCCGCCAGGTGGGTCATCCACGCGGTGGGACCGATCTGGCGGGGAGGGCGGTCCCGAGAGCCCGAACTGCTGGCCTCGACCTACCGCTCGATTCTGGCCCGGGCGGAGGAGGTCGGGGCCACGTCGGTGGCCATCCCCGCCATCAGCACCGGGGTGTACGGTTTCCCCTCCGACCTCGCGGCCGCCATCGCCCTCACCACTCTGAGGGAGACTCCCACCCCGGTGCAGGACGTGATTCTGGTGGCGTTCGACTCCCGGACCGCCGATCTGTACCGAGACCTGCTCTCAGAGAATCGGGCCAACCCAACCGATTCCGACCCGACCCCCTGATCCCTCCCACCGGCACCCCGAACCCCGCGAACACCCGCGGACACCCGCCAAAAGGCGCACCGGGACCCGACCCCCTGAATCATCCGCCGACCCCATCCGGCCGGATGGAAGACTCAGGGGCCCTCCAGCATCATGGTGGCGGCGGAGGACACCTCCAGTCCATCACTGAGATTGCCCACCAGGGGGATCCGCACGGGCACCCGGTAGGAGACCTCCACCCGGACCGCCGATGGCCGGGGATGGCCGACCACTATGGTCATCCGACTCGGGTCCAGGCCCGTGGCCCCGACCGTCGCTTCCCGGATGTCGGGACCGGGGGCACCGACCGCGGCCACCCGGACCCCCTCCCGCGCCGCGTGCACCACCAGGATTCGGGCCCTGACCACCAGCGCCAACTGCACCAGAGTGAGGGACAGGGCGACGATGAAGGGCAGCAGGAGGGCCAGCTCGACGGTCGTCTGACCCTCCTGACGCCGGCTTCGGATCATCCCCCGGCGGAGCCGATGAGGGAGTCGAACACGGTGTCCAGCAGCCCGCCTATCTTGCCGGTGGATGCGGCCCACGCCGCCACCAGACCCAGGATCAGGGCCATCGCCCCGGTCAGGAGTGCGTACTCCGCCGTGGTCTGGCCGTCCTCACCCGTCTCATCGAAACCGATGTCCGGGCCCGGTGCGTCAACGGGACCGCATCCCTGCGTCACCGGCGGTGATTGGCAATTCGTGTCATCCATGTCCATGGTGCAGCCTCCTCAGCTGATCAACGTGGGCCCTCCGGCCCAAGCTCGTCGGAACAGGGGGAAGCTCAACATCCTCGAGGACTCCGGACCCCGACAGCCCCCGGCCGAACCCTCAGGCCCCACCGAGGGCCTCCACCAACACGGGTATCACCGTCAACAGGGCGAAGGCCGGAAGTACCAGGAACACGAGGGGAACCAGCATCCGGGTGGGGAGTCTGCGGGCCTCGTCCTCGGCCCGGGCCGAGGACCGGGCCCGCAGGTCGGCGACCAAGCGCTCCATGGCCGGAACCAGAGGCTCACCGTAGTGATGTGAGACCAGCAGGACGCCGATCGCCAGGCGACCATGGGGACCCCAACCGTCCCCCAAACCGGCCAGGCACTCTGAGAGTGGTATCCCCCGGCCCCTCGCGGTCATGGCCCGGCGGAGTTCAACGGCGGCGGAACCCCGCGAATGGGAGGCGGCCAACTCCAGGGAGGCACCGAGACCCAGACCCGATCGGGCCCCGACCAGCACCAGATCCATCAGGGCGGGGATCTCGGCCGCGATCGTGGCCTCACGCTCCCTGACCCGTCGGATACCCGACCACCACCGGGCCACCGACACGCAGATCGTGATCATCACCGAAAGAGCCAGGGGCGCACCCATGTCCGCGGCGAGAAGTACCGGTTCAGAGACCACCGACCCTCCTCTCGGTGGTTCCGACCATGTGGAACATCCAGTGGGCTCCGGCCAGGTCCATCCCCGCCGCGGCCAGGAGACACCACTGACCCCATCGGGTCGAAACGAGCAACCGGGCGCCCGCCCCTCCGGCCGCCCAGGAGACGAGGGTGATGATCCACGGCGATGTCCCGACCAGCAGGGCCGAGGACCGAGCCTGGGCCGTCTGGGTCCGAACCGTCAGTCTGCGCAGTGACCGGTCCCGGAGGGTGACCGCGGCGTCGTCCAGGGCCCGGGCGTCACCCCCTCCGAGACCGGTTCCGATGGACAGCACCGCCGCCACCATGGACCAGTCATCACCGGTCAGGTCGTGGGACCATTCGCTGAGCACCTCCACCCGGGGCAGGCCCATGGCCAGCCGGGACCCGAGGTCCGCCAGGCGTTCCTCGGCCGGTGAGGCTCCCGATGGTCGCGGGGCCGGGAGGGCGTCCACCAGCGACACCCCCGACCGGAGTCGGGCCGCCACCCCCTCGAGAAGTTCCGGGAGGCCGGCGGAGCAACGCCGGGCCCGACGCCAGCGTAGATGGCCCATGATCAGCGCCGCCGTGGCCCAGGCGACCACCGCATGGGCCAGGATCAGCGCCACCGGCCAGTGACCGAGGCCGACCATCATCCCACCGCCCGGTAGATGAACTCGGGTTCGGAATTGGGGCCGCCACCCAACTCGGCCAGTGACCGAACCCGCCGGCTACCGTCATCCAGCCGCTCCACCTCGACCAGGAGATCCAGACCGGATCGGATCTGGGCGGCCACGATCTCACGGGCCCTGCCCTCCCCGACGGCCAGGAGTTCGATCCGTCGCAGGGCATCGGCGGGACCCGAGGCGTGAATGGTCGCCAGACTGCCCCGGTGCCCGGTGCTGAGGGCGTGGATCAACTCGACGGCCTCCGACCCCCTGATCTCGCCCACCACCAGTCGATCAGGACGCATTCGCAGGGCGTTGACCAGGAGATCACCCATCGTCACCTCGCCACGGGAGTCCATGTTCGCCGGTTGGGCCTCCAGCCGGGCCACGTGGGGTCCCGATATGCGCAGCTCGGCGGCGTCCTCCATCACGACGATCCGGCAGGAGGGATCGACCCGCCGACCGATGGCGTTCAACAGGGTGGTCTTGCCCGACCCCGTCGGGCCCAGGACCAGGATGTTTCCCCTCTCCGCCACCTCCCGTTCCAGACGCTCCACGACCGGGCGGGGGCCGAAGTCGGCCAGATCCGCGTCCACCAGCAGAAAGCGCCGGATGGTCACATAGGGGCCGCCCACCGCCACCGGTGGTACGGCGATGTTGACCCGGGACCCATCGGGCATTCGGGAATCCACCATCGGCGATCGGCGATCCACCCTTCGCCCCGAGTGCGTCAGGAGCCGGTCCACCAATGCCTCGAGGTCGGCCAACCCGATGGTCACGTCGGTCTGGTGGAGACGGCCACCCCTCTCGACGGTCACCGGGCCCGGACCGTTGATCATGATCTCCGAGATGGACGGATCCGACATCAGGGAGTCGATCGCCCCGAGGCCGTGGACCCTGTTGGCCACCCTGCGGGCCACGACCTCGGCCCCGACAGCATCCAGGTCGGGAGCCATTCTGCGAGCCAGACGGACCAGGTCGCCGGGGTCCGTCCCTCCCCCGTGGGCGACGACGCACCGGTGCAGTCGACGTTCCAGGTCACCTTCCCCCGGCCCCTCCGGTCCGGTGTCGTCCCGTCGGGAGTTGAAGGGAAGGCCACGCCCACCGATGATCCCCGAAATCCTACCGACCCGCACCGTTCCTCCCCATGTCCACAGTTCAGAGGAGGAAGAATCCCAACCTAGGTCCCGACGGACCCCGGATCAATAGCCCGATTCGGGAATGATCAGCGGATCCAGTCGGGGAAGGTCCGGGAAGTGGCGGTCAGCAGACGATCGTGTGCTGACCACCCCACGGGGCGACACATCGAAAGGCACCTGGGTGGTCACTCCCGACGGAGCGGTCAACCGCCCCTGGCCCGACGGACCGCCAACCAGGATAGAGCCACGGCGATTACCGCCAGCAGGGGCTTACCCACGTCTGAGGTCTCCCATCGGTGGCCCTGAAAAGCCGTTCCCCGACCCACCGCGTCGCTGGGCGGGGGGCGGATTCGGTTGGCGGAGGTGGACGGGAATCGAACCCGCCGGACGGGGATCACCCGTCCCACCCGCTTTGAAGGCGGGGGAGCCCACCAGGCGCTCAGACACCTCCAGGACCGACACCTCCGACCCCCGGATCAGACCGACAGCAGATCACGGGCTCCGGTGTCGCTACTCGGATGGCGCAGTTTCGACATGGCCCGGGCCTCGATCTGACGGATCCGCTCCCGGGTGAGGTCGAAGTGCTCGCCGACCTCCTCGAGGGTGCGGGGTTCACCCCGGTCGAGACCGAAGCGGAGCTTGAGGATCTCCCTCTCCCTCTCATCGAGGGGAGCGAGGAGCTGGTTGATCGCATCGGGCAGCAGCGAGGTGGCCGCCACCTCGAAGGGGGATTCCGCCGACCGGTCCTCCACCACATCACCCAGTTCGGCGTCACCATCCTCGCGGAGTGGTTCGGATAGCGACAGCGGTTCGGCCGCGAAACGCAGGGCCTCGGTGACCTTGTCCTCGGGCATGTCCACCTCGGCCGCCAGTTCGGTCAGGGTGGCCGGTCGACCCATCTTGAGTTCCAACCGCGACCGGGCCTTCTGCAGGCGGGCCAGGGTGTCGCCGGCGTGCACCGGTAGGCGAATGGTTCGCCCCGTGTTGGCGATACCGCGGGTGATGGCCTGACGTATCCACCAGGTGGCGTAGGTCGAGAACTTGAAGCCCTTGCGCCAGTCGAACTTCTCCACCGCGTGCATCAGACCCAGGTTCCCCTCCTGGATGAGGTCCAACAGGGGGAGACCCGAGGCCTGGTACTTCTTGGCGATCGAGACCACGAGACGCAGGTTCGACTGAACAAAGGTTCGCTCGGCCTGCTCACCGGCCCGTGACGCCTTGCGAACGATTCGCTTTCGGGCCGGGGTCAGGGGCCTGCCGTCGGCTTCGGCCCCCTTTTCGAGAAGCTCTCGCGCCTCGTTACCGGCCTCTATGGCCTGAGCCAGCCGCACCTCGTCCTCCTTGGTGAGGAGGGGGTACTGGCCTATGTCCGTCAGATACAGCCGGACGAGATCTTCTTCGTCCCGCTCAACCCGGTCCTTGGCCACGTTTCGATGTGCTCCTGTTTCGCGGAGTGGGCCCATGAGCCCTCGGTCTGGTTACTGGAGATCCCAGAAAGGGCAGCGGCCCACAGGCCAGCCTACCGGAAGCTGTCGGTTTCCAACCCCAGTCATCGGCAGTGCGGACCATCGACCAAAGTGGGATTCAGATGTATCGCGGCGCCTCCGACCCGACCGGGCGACACCCGGGCCGACCCGTCGACCCCACTCCGATACGGACTGTTCGTGGGCGAGAACCTATCAGCGGGTGACACGGGGTTGGCCCGCGCCCCCTCCACTGGGCCAGAGTGGGTGTCGGGGACAACCAGACGATCAGGGAGAGGGAGACACACCCATGGAGGACGAGGTTCGGACGGCCGTGATGACCATGATCTTCGACGCGTCCGATGCCGAGGGCCTGTTGACCGTTCTGGCCAAGTACGTGGTCATGGCCCGGGGCGAACCGGGGTGCCGCAACGTGGACCTGTGCAACTCCTTCAGCCGACCCAATCGCCTGGTGGTGATCTCCAAGTGGGATACCGAGGAGTCGGCCCGGGACCACGTGGGATCCGACACCATGGTCGAGATGGCCCGCTCCTGCGACGGACTGCTCGCCGCCCCGCCCGAGATCGACCTGCTCGAGGGCCTCAGCGCCCACGACCTGAACTGAACCCGACGGGGCCACGGCGCAGAGGGGAACCCCGGGTTCAGTCCTGCTCCATGACCACCCGGGCCTCCCCCGAGATGGCCACCACATCGGGCCAGGTGAGGCCCTCAGCGGTCCAGAGCCGCTCGAAGGCGGCATCGGCGGCGTCGGTGAACCCATGACGGTTGCGGAACTGGTACAGACGTCGCTTCTTCTGGGCCCGGTAGCCGAGCCGCTCCAGACGCCCCACGGCGTAGACCTCCCAGGCCGAGTGCTCCGCCAGGGAGAGGTCGTCCTCGGCGGGGGCCCCGGCGAACGCCCCGGCCCGATCCATGTGGCGCAGCAGTAGCCGACCCAGGACATCGGCGGTGCGGTCCGGACTGAGTTGGCGGGGCCTCTTGGTGTCCTCGAAAGCGCCGCCCTCGACCTCGATGGTCACGGGGTCACCGCCGGTGAGTTCGGACCGGGCCAGGGGCGACGCCTCATCCACCACGATGGCCAGTTTCCCCTCGAAGCCGAGACGGTCCATGAGCTCGATCGCGATCCTCTCGATCTGGGCCGCATCGAACTCGACCATGGTGAACTCGCTGGGGCTCACCCTCACCCGAGGGCCATTCTCCGGGGTGGAATCCGAGCTGTCCGCTGCGCTCACGTCAGCTCACCGCTCCGGCCTCATCGCGGGCCATATCGGCGATCTCGTCGATCTCCTCGGTGGTGAAGCCCGCCATCTCCCGGAATCTCCGGGTCAGTTGGATGGGGCTGTCGTCCTCCTCGCCCCGGAGACCGTTGAAGGAGAACAGGCGATCCACCACCTTCTGGAACTCCAGGGCCCGCTCCAGGCGGTCACGATCCCGGGCGGTCAGTTCCCTCAGCCACCTCGAACCCATCTTCACGTGGGTTACCTCGTCGGCGAGCATCCAGTCCTCGCAGAACTCCAGCACCGGGTCCCCCGCGGCGCGGCCGAACTCCCTCATGGTGTTGAACACGTCTATGGCCAGGCCCTCCAGGGCCCGGTTGACCCCGGTGAGGCGCAGCACCGGGTCAGGGTTGCACGCCGCCTCGTAGAGAAGGGTGCCCTCCACGAACTCGCCGATCTCGGTGCCCATGTGATCGTTGAGCTTCACCGAGATCTCACAGTGTCGGGCCTCGTCCCAGCACTGGCGGGCCATGTCCAGCTTCAGTTCGAAGGGAACCTCGTCAGCGCCGTCCCCGACCTCGAAGTCCCAGCAGGTGCGCCCGGCACCCTCCATGGCCTGGATCTCACCGGTGAAGATCCCGTGCATCATCGCCCGGGCCCGATCGGGACCGGTGCGTGATTCGGGGGTCATCCTCGAGCGTTCCCTCCGACCCGCTCCGACCCGACGATCCGCCAGCTGTTCGGTCTGGCTGCGGCGCACGAACCGCTCGTCCCGAGCCAGTTCCCCGGCCGGAAAGTGCCTACGCATGCTTACCTCCCGTGGTTGGTTCCGACTCTCTCATCGTCCCGAATCCGATTCCCCGGATTCATGGGGATCGCCTATCGACCCCGGACCCGCTATCCCACCGGCGGCGACCATCAACTCCTCCAGACGGGCCTGGTGCTCGGCGGCCCGACGTACCTCATCAGGGGTGGTGATGAGGGACTGGATCATCATCTCCCCGTCCCTCCAGTCGTCGAACTCGTCCCTCAGCATGAGGTCCAGGCTGCGGATCGTCGGGGCGTCGGTGATGGTGGAGGTGTTGTTGCGGTGATAGGTGTAGGCGGCGATCTTGTGGGGGATCAACACCCGGTACACACCGACCAGTTTCTCAATCGTCAACTCCGCCGCCTCGGGTTCGGTCATGGCCTCGATGAAGGCGACGAGCTCCTCGTTGGGCGGGACGGTCAGCCGCTCGGGCTTCATCTCCCGCAGCTCGGGCAGCCGCTTGTGCATGAGATCGGCGTGCCAGGCGTGGTGGTAGCAGTGGGTGCCCAACTTGAGCTTCACGTCCATCTCGGGAACCGTCGCCACCCAGCCGCCCAGGGCCTCGAACAACTTGGTCTCGACCCACTTGTAGTGGCCGACACGACGTGCCGTCTCCTCCACGTCGAACAGGCCCGGAAGCTCCCTGCGGTCCCACGGCGCGAAGGCCTTCCGCGGCCTTGTCGTCTCGACCATGTGCATCCCCCTGGATCGGCTACCCCACCAATGTCCCCCACCGGCGACCCGATGGCCAAACCCACGTCGATTCCGTGGGGTTCAGCCGACCTCCGGTACCGCCCCCTCAGCGATAGCCGTTCGTGATCGGCAGGCGCCGATCCTTGCCGAAGGCCTTGGGGGACACCTTGGGCCCGGGCGGGGACTGACGCCGCTTGTACTCCGCCAGGTCGACGAGGCGGGTGATCCGCCGGACCAGACCGGGGTCGAAGCCCATCTCCACCAACTCCGCCGCCGTCCGGTCGTCCTCGATGTAGGCCTCCAGGATGGGATCGAGCACCTCGTAGGGGGGCAGGGACTGATCATCACGTTGATCGGGTCGTAGTTCCGCCGAGGGGGCCTTGGTGAGTACCGCCACCGGTATCACCTCGCGACCGGCCCGGCTGTTCCTCCAGCGGCAGAGCTCGTACACCTGGAGCTTGAACACGTCCTTGATAACCGCGTAGCCGCCGGCGGTGTCGCCGTAGAGAGTCGCGTAGCCGACGGCGGACTCGCTCTTGTTGCCTGTCGTGAGCACCATCCAACCGAACTTGTTGGACAGCGCCATCAACACCAGACCCCGGATACGTGACTGGATGTTCTCCTCGGTGGTGTCCGCCTCCCGCCCTTCGAACGAGGGGGAGAGCATGTCGAGGAGAGCCTCGTGGGCCGGCTCTATCGGAATGCTGCGGTAGTCGATCCCCAGGTTCTCCGCCAGCTCACCGGCATCGGTGCGGGATCCCTCACTGGAGAAGCGCGAGGGCATCGACACCCCGTGGACGTGCTCGGGGCCCAGGGCGTCGGCGGCCACCGCGGCCACCAGACTGGAGTCGATCCCCCCCGACAGCCCGACCACCACGTCGGTGAACCCGTTCTTGCGGACGTAGTCGCGGGTACCGGTCACCAGGGCCCGCCAGAGTTCGGCCAGGGGGTCCAGGGACCTCTCGACACGGGCGCTGACCGCCGCCCGGTCGGGATCCACCGGCGAGGAGGTGATGACGAGATGTTCGAGGTGGTCCCGGTGGGGTCTCCCCCGGGGGTCCAGCAGGCGCTGCCGGTACGGGAGGGGGACCTCGATGTCGGTGACCAGGAGATCGGTGTCGAACAGCCGGGCCCGGGCGGCCAGACGCCCCTCCTGATCGAACACCATCGAGCCCCCGTCGAACACCAGCTCGTCCTGTCCCCCGACCTGGTTGGCGTAGACGACCGGTACCGACACGTCGGAGGAACGGGTGGCGAGCAGGGTCTCACGGATCCGTTGCTTACCCGCCCGATAGGGCGATCCGTTGATGTTCACCAGCAGTTCGGCCCCACCGGCGGCCTGCTCGGCGTAGGGGCCGACCGGGGACCAGATGTCCTCACATATGGTCATCCCCACCGCCACCCCGGCCACCACGTACAGGGGGCCGACCTCGTGACCGGGGACGAAGTACCGCTCCTCGTCGAAAACGGAATAGTTGGGCAGCACCTGCTTGCGGTAGACCCCCTGGATGCGGCCCTCGGCGAGGATCGCGGCCGAGTTGTGGAGGTCGTGTCCGGCCTCGGGAAAGCCCACCACCAGGGCCGCGCGTCCGACCCGGGCCGCCAGCCTCTCCACCGCCGCCATGGCGTCGGCCACGAAGGCCGGTCGGAGCAGCAGGTCCTCGGGTGGATACCCGGTGACGCTGAGTTCGGGGGTGACGACCAGATCGGCCCTCTCGACCAGGGCGGCCCCGTAGGCCTCCAGGATCTTCTCGACGTTTCCGGCCATGTCCCCCACCAGGGGGTTCAACTGGGCGATCGCAACCCTGATGTGACGCATGACGCCACGATACGTCGCCCACCGATGATGACCGGTAGCCCGGGGCCGCCCACGGAGTCACCCCCGGCCACTCTCACTCTGGGCGACCCAACGCCGCCCCCTCCAACCCCCGGCCCACGGAGCCGGCGGCGGAGGGCGGGTACGGACGCGTCGGGGCCCCGGTCTCAGTGCGAAACCGGGGCCCCGAGGGAGTGGATCGGCCGGTACTCAGTCCTCGGCCAGGGCCGAGCAGCAGGTCTCGGTGATCAGGCGGGTCACCGTGTAGGGATCCATGTTGGCGCTCGGCCGCCGATCCTCGATGTACCCCTTGCCCTCCTTGGCGACCTGCCACGGGATCCGCACCGAGGCTCCCCGGTCGGACACCCCGTAGCGGAACTCCGACCAGTGAGCGGTCTCGTGTAGGCCGGTCAGGCGCTCCTCGTACCCGGTTCCGTAGTTGGCGATGTGCTCCTCGGGCTTGCCCGGCTGCCCCAGGGCCTCGCAGGCCTTGATGATGGCGTCGTAGCTCTCCCTCATGGCCCGGGTCGAGAAGTTGGTGTGGGCGCCGGCGCCGTTCCAGTCCCCCAGGATCGGCTTGGCGGTCACCGAGGCGTTCACCCCGTAGTCCTCCGAGATCCGGTAGAGCAGATACCGGGCCATCCAGACCTGATCGGCCACGGACACCGTGTCCAGGGGACCGATCTGGAACTCCCACTGCCCGAGCATGACCTCGGCGTTGGTCCCCGAGATGGCCAACCCGGCGTCGATGCAGGCCTTGGTGTGGGCCTCCACGATCTCCCGTCCGGCCACCTCATCGGCCCCGATACCGCAGTAGTAGGGCCCCTGGGGAGCCGGGAACCCGTTGGCCGGCCAGCCGAGTGGACGTCCGTTCTTGAACAGCGTGTACTCCTGCTCAATCCCGAAGATCGGCTCCTGGTCCCGGTAGCGCTCGTAGGTCTCCACACACGCCGTCCTGGTGTTGGTGGGGTGGGGCGACATGTCCTCGGGGATGAGCACCTCGCACATCACCAGCCGGTCATCAGGTCCCCGAAGGGGGTCGGGGCAGTCGAACACGGGCTTGAGGACACAGTCGGAGTTGTCACCGGGAGCCTGGTTGGTACTCGAGCCGTCGAAACCCCAGATGGGCAGGTCGGCGCCATCGGGAAGGATCTTGGTCTTGGAGCGCAGGAGAGCCACCGGCTCGGTCCCGTCGATCCACATGTACTCGGCCTGGTAAACCACTTGGGTCCTCTCGATACATACGACTCGTAATCGTGCCCCGACAGGCTTCCAGACCGTGGTTTCGGTGCCGTTGCCCCAATGTGAACAACGCGTGAACCGATGCCTCACCCCATTTCGGCCCGCGGCGGGGCCCGGAACAATGGGGGACCATGCGCAGACAGGTCGAGTACGTACTCTCCAAGGCCGAGGAGCGGGGCGTTCGGTTGATCCGGCTGTGGTTCACCGACGTTCACGGTCAGCTCAAGTCCTTCGCCATCGCGCCGGCGGAGCTGGAGGTGGCCCTGGAGGAGGGGATGCTCTTCGATGGATCGTCCATCGACGGCTACTCCCGCTTCGCCGAGCAGGACGTGCTGGCCCGGCCCGACGCCGACACCTTCCAGATCCTCGGGTGGTCCTCCGACGGAGAGAGCTCGGCCCGGATGTTCTGCGACATCCAGGACGCCGACGGGGCCCCGTTCCCCGGTGACACCCGTCGGGTCCTGCGCCGCCAGCTCGACCGGGCCCACGACATGGGATTCACCTTCCTGGTCGCCCCCGAGATGGAGTACTTCCTGTTCTCCGACAGCGACCCCTCGGGGCCCCTGGTGCCACTCGACCAGGGCAGCTACTTCGACCTCACCACCGCCGACGCCTCCAGTGCCATCCGCCGCCAGACCCTGGAGGCCCTGGAGTCGATGGGCATCCCCGTCGAGTACTCCTTCCATGAGGACGCCCCCAGCCAGAACGAGATCGACCTCCGACACACCGACGCCCTCACCATGGCCGACAGCGTGATGACCTTCCGCCTCATCGTCAGGGAGATCGCCATGGAGAACGGGGTCCACGCCACGTTCATGCCCAAACCCCTGGCCGGGGTCCAGGGCTCGGGGATGCACACCCACATGTCCCTGTTCGAGGGTGATCGCAACGCCTTCCACGATGCCGACGATCCCCAGGGCCTCTCGGCCGTGGCCCGCCACTTCATCGCCGGGCTGCTCCGGCACGCTCCGGAGATAACCGCGGTCACCAACCAGCTGGTCAACTCCTACAAGAGACTCATCGTCGGCTACGAGGCCCCGGTCTGGATCACCTGGGCCCGCAGCAACCGGGCCGCCCTGGTCCGCGTACCCAAGCACAAGTCGGGGAGGCCGGACGCCACCCGGATCGAGTACCGGGCCCCCGACCCCGCCTGCAACCCCTACCTGGCCTTCGCGGTGATGCTCGCCGCCGGTCTGGCCGGAATCGAGAACGGCTACGAACTTCCTCCCGAGGCCCCCGCCGACGTGTTCTCGATGTCTCCCGAGGCGGTCGAGGCCGCCGGCCACGCTCCACTGCCCCGCTCCCTGGCCGAGGCCCTGGATCACATGGAGACCTCCGAGATGGTGGCCGATACCCTCGGCGAGCATCTGTTCCATTGGTTTCTCCGCAACAAGAGGAGAGAATGGACCGACTACAAGTCCCAGGTGACCCAGTTCGAACTCGACAGCTACTACCGCAACATCTGATGAACATCGCCATCCACAGAGGAATCCGCCGCCCGGGTCGTCGGGGCGCGGGCCGGACCCGATCACGGTGAGGCCCCTGGCGGTATTCCCGAATCCGCCGTCGCCCGACCTGGCCCGACTACTGGACCTGGCCGGGTATCAGTGGAAGGCGACCACCGACGAACACGAGGTCCTCTCCGAGGAACCCGATGAGGGATGGGGCGGGGCGATCATCTCGATCTCCGACGATCCCGACCGGGGCTGGGCCGTGTGCCGGGCCCTCAAGCGCCGGGAGGTCGCCGTCCATCCCGTGCTGGTACTGGTACGGGGCTCACAGCTGGAGGAGTTGCAGCTCCGCGACGACCTCTTCGACGACTTCACCATCGAACCCTTCCACCCCCGTGAGCTGGAAGCCCGACTCCGCCACCTCACCGTCAGGGCGGGTGGCCCCGAATCCTCGGGACTGATCGAGTTCGGTCCCCTCGTGATCAACCCCGAAACCTACGAGGCCCAGGTGGATGGAGCCCCTCTCGACCTCACCTACATGGAGTACGAGCTGCTGAGGTTCCTGGCTTCACATCCGGGCAAGGTGTTCACCCGTGAGGTGCTGCTCAACCGGGTCTGGGGCTATGAGTACTACGGCGGCGCCCGCACCGTGGACGTCCACGTGAGGAGACTGCGGGCCAAGCTCGGGGAGAACCACTCCCAGTTGATCCAGACCATTCGCAGCGTCGGGTACCGCCTGGGGCGAACCCGTCACCGGGACTGACCACCCGCTCCGGGGGGCGGGCCGCGAATCGGGCCCGGGGTCTGTCTAGCCCTGGCCCTTGCGGTACGGCTGGCCGTCGGCGGCGGGCATGCGCAACCTCTGGGAGGCGAAGATCAGAACGATGAGCACCGCCACGTGGGGGGTCACCTGAGGGACCTGGGCCGGGACGTTGTCGGTGGTGAAGTACCACACGGCGAACAGCAGTGAGGTGGCCCCGAGATAGAGGGCGGCCCGACGACCGGCCTTGAGATCCCGGATGGCGAGGGCCGCGGCCCGGGTCATCTCGCTGTAGGAACCGGTGAGGGTGCCCTCCTCGCCGATCGGCGGCATCTCAGGGACCTGAACCCGGCTCCTGCGTCCCCTCGTGTACCAGGCTCGGAGCGCCAGCATGAACACCAGCAGGGCCACCAGGAGCAACAAGCCGTGGGAGGCGGCCCGGTCCCGGAGCTGCAGGGTCTGCAGCAGTCCGAACAACATCGAGCCGGCCGCGGTCCCCACCGGCCGCCAGTTCCCGAAGATCATGGTGGCCAGTCCGATGAAGCCCTTGCCGACGGTCTGGCCCTCCTTGTAGATACCCGTGAGCTGAATGGACAGGAACCCTCCGGCCAGTCCGGCCATGAGGCCGCTGATCACCACCCCGTAGTACTTGTAGCGGTAGACGGGGACACCGAGGCTGTCCGCCGCCGCCGGATGCTCACCGCAACTGCGGAGTCGAAGTCCGAAGGGGGTGCGCCACAGCAGGTAGATCGAGGCCGGTATCAGGGCCACCGCCAGCACCGTGAACCACGACATGCCCGATGACAGTCCCTTACCGATCCGGGCCATGTTGGAGATGAGGAAGATGTTCCAACCCTCGATCCGACCCAGGATGTCGGGGGTCTTCCACCCGAACAGACTTCCCCCGGCCAGGAACGGGAGATTGAAGGGGCTCAGACCCTGAAGTCCCGGGGACTGGGTGATCGACCCCCCGCGGTCGCTGAAGTGGACACTCGCCAGGTACCGGGTGATCCCCGGGGCCATGATGTTGATGGCCACACCGGAGATGATGTGATCCACACCGAACGTGACCGTCGCCAGGGCGTGCAACAGTCCCCCGGCGGCACCGGCGATTCCGGCCGCGACCATTCCCCACCAGGGACCGTGGGTCACGGTGAAGAAGGCCCCGAACCAGGTGCCGAGGATCATCATCCCCTCGAGGCCGATGTTCACGATCCCCGACCGTTCGGAGTAGATACCGCCGAGCCCGGCCAGGAAGATCGGGATCGACCAACCCAGGGCGGTGGACCAGGTGCCGACGGAGGTGAGGTCGCTGGTGGACGGGCGGGCGAACTCCTCCGTCAGGGACAACATGAGTACGCCGGCGGTGGCGATGATGATCCACTTGAGTGTCCGGGACCGCAGGAAGCTGAAGCCGTCGCTGCCGTCGCCTCCTCCGTTCCCCTCGACGGTGGATCCGGTCGGCTCGGTCACTGCGGTCACTGGGCGGCCTCCGTTCCGTCGCCGGATCCGGTCGGGGCCACGACCACCTCCGGCTCCCTCTCCGCCACGGCGGCGGCCGCCGCCGCGGTCTCGAACGCCTGGCGTTTCCTCTCGACCACCGCGTAGGCGATGACCGCGGCCAGGACTATGACCCCCTTGAGGATGGTCACGATCTCCGCCGGGGCGTCCCCCTTCACCTGGAGCACACCACCGGAGGCCTCCAACCATCCGAAGATGAACGCCCCGATGGCGATACCCACGGGATGGTTGCGACCCAACAGGGCCACGGCGATTCCGTTGAAGCCACGCTGCTGGATGAACCGGAGGCTGTAGGCGTGATCCTTGCCCAGCAGATCACCCAGGCCCACCAGACCGGCCACCGCGCCGGAGAGCAGCATGGCCAGGATGATGGTCTTCTTGGGGTCCACACCGCCCGCCCGGGCGGCGAAGGGGTTCCACCCCGTGGCCCTCAGGTCATAGCCGATCCGGGTCTTGTTCAACAGCACGTGGTAGAGGATTCCCACGACCACGGCGACGGCCAGGAAACCGTACAGTTCCTTGGCGATGTCCCGGGTGAAGAGTTCCAGGACCCAGGTCAGCGACGGCATCCACCCCGACCTGGGTATCTCCTGGGTCTTGGTGTCCAGCAGAGCGTCGGGCACGTCCCATTTCTTGAGCAGGAAGGCCACCAGCCCCGCCACGCCGATGGCGTTGAGCATGATCGTGGAGATCACCTCGTTCACGTTGCGGTAGGCCTTGAGGACCCCGGCCAGACCCGACCAGAGGGCCCCCACGGTCATGGCCGTGACCAGTATCAACGTCACGTGGATCACCGGGGGGAGGTTCCCCACCTTGGCCCCGACCTCGGCCGCCACGATGGCCGCCAGGATGTACTGTCCCTCGACCCCGATGTTGAACAGGTTCATCTTGAAGCCGATGGCCACCGCCACACCGGACAGGTACAGCGCGGTGCCCCGGTTGAGGGTGTCGACCAGGGTTTCCAGCCGGGTTCCGAACTCCCACACGTTGGAGAAGGCGCTCCACGGATCGGCCCCGGTGAGCTGGAGGACGATGGCGCCGAAGACCAGCGCCAGCACCAGTGACGCCACCGGGGCGGCGATGGAGTAGCCGAGGCGACGGATCACGACACCACCTCCGCCGTGGCCGCACCCGTCATGTAGGCCCCCAACTGGCGGGCGTCGATCTCCTCGGGATCCAGTTCGGCCACGATTCTCCCTCTCAGCATCACGAACAACCGGTCGGAGAGACCAATGAGCTCATCCAGATCGGCCGAAACCAGGAGAACGGCCAGTCCCTGGCGTCGGGCCTTTCTCAGTTCGTCCCAGACCGCCGCCTGGGCCCCCACGTCGATCCCCCGGGTGGGGTGGGCGGCGATGAGAACCGACAGGGGTACCGACATCTCCCGGCCCACGATCAGCTTCTGCTGGTTCCCCCCCGAGAGGGCCAGGGCGGGGACGTCCACGCCGGGGGTCCGGACGTCGTACTCCTCGATCACCTTCTCGGTGTGGGCCCGGGCCGCGGCCCGGTCCACCCAGAAGCCGTTCCTCACGAACGGGGCCATGCTCTGGTGCCCCAGCATGTCGTTCTCCCACAGGGTGGCCGGGAGCAGCAGGCCACGGCGGTGGCGGTCCTCGGGGATGTAGCCCATCCCGTCCTCGCGCCGGTGACGTACGGACTTGTGGGTTATGTCCTCACCACCGAGGGTGATGCGTCCCACCTCGACCTCACGCAGACCCAGAATCGCCTCCACCAGCTCGCTCTGACCATTGCCCTCGACTCCGGCCACCCCCACGATCTCCCCCTGGTGGATCGTGAACGTCGTGCTGTGGACCACGTTGCGGCCGTCGTCGAGGACCTCCACGGCGTCGAGTTCGAGGACCGGAACGTCGGTGACCGTCGATTCCTCGACCGTCGGGGTCGGGAGTTCGGATCCGACCATCAACTCGGCCAGGTCCCTGGCGTTCACGTCCTCGGGCTTGACCGTGGCCACGGTCCTCCCTCGACGGAGGACGGTGATCGAGTCGGAGATCTCCAGAACCTCGTCCAGCTTGTGATCGATGAAGATGATGGTGTGGCCCTCGGCCTTCAGCCCCCTGATGTTGGCGAAGAGCTCCTCCACCTCCTGGGGGACGAGAACCGCCGTGGGTTCGTCCAGGATCAGGATCTGACCCCCCCGGAACAGGACCTTGATGATCTCCACCCTCTGGCGTTCCCCGACCTCGAGGTCGTCGGTCAGGCGGTCGGGGTCGATGACCAGGCCGTACTTGTCACCCAGCTCGAGGATCCGGCGCCGGGCGGCGTCGAAGTCGATGGCCCCGCGCTTCTCCGGTTCGGACCCCAGCACCACGTTCTCGAGGACCGTGAAGTTGTCGGCGAGCATGAAGTGCTGGTGCACCATGCCGATACCCCGGGCGATGGCGTCCTTGGGGGAGGAGAAGTGGACCTCCTCCCCGTTCACGAACATGTGCCCCTCGTCGGGTGGCTGCATGCCGTAGAGG
>JALSTE010000033.1 GCA_026983855.1 Acidimicrobiia bacterium | reverse complement strand
ACATGGCCCGGGTGGTGACCTCCGGTTCGGCGGAGACCGGCCCCGAATCCGCCCACAGCGTCCACGTGGAGGTCGGCGACCTGGACCCGGGAACCACCTACCACTTCCGATTCGGGGCCCTGGGGGGAAGTTCTCCGGTGGGGCGAACCCGAACCCTCCCGGCCCCCGACGACGATGTCCCCGTGCGTCTGGTCGTGGCCAGTTGCCAGAACTACGAGGACGGTTTGTTCACCGCCTGGCGCCGGACCCTCGAGGATGCCCCGGATCTGGTCGTGTTCCTCGGTGACTACATCTACGTGAGGGACGCGGCCCGCTCCGCCGTCCGATCCCATGGCGCCCCCGCCCCCCGGACCCTCGGGGAGTACCGCCGTCGCTGGGCCCTCTACACCGCCGATCCCGACCTGCAGGCCGCCCGGGGATCCGTGCCGTGGGCGACGGTCTGGGACGACAACGAGGTTCGCTCGGACTACTCCGGCGCTGCGGGTCTCGACGATCGGACCCTGGCCGCCTATCGGGCCTGGTGGGAGCACACCCCGACCCGGGCTCCCGCCCCCACCGAACGGGGCATGATGATCCACCGCGAGTTCTCCCTGGGACGCCGGGCCGACCTGTGGGTTCTGGACGGACGGCAGTACCGGGACCCCGGGGTGTGCGAACCGGTCGTCGGCCTGCCCGGTGTCGGGGCCTGCCCGGAGATGGACGACACCTCCCGCACCATGCTGGGCACCGAACAGGAGAGTTGGTTGGAGTCGGGACTGGCCGCCTCCACCGCCACCTGGCAGATCGTGGCCCAGCAGACGGTGGTGAGCGACATGTCGGTCACGATCGGCGACACGACCGTCGTGAACGACGATCAGTGGGACGGCTTCCCCGCCGCCCGGCGCCGCCTCCTGGGGGCCCTGGCCGGGGTCCCCAATCCAGTGGTGATGAGCGGCGACATCCACGCCGCCATGACCGCCGAGCTGGAGCTGGACGGGAGACCGGTGGCCCCCGAGTTCGTCACACCCTCGATCACCAGTGCCCTCACCGATGTAGCCAACCTGGGACTGCAGTTCGCCGCCGCCGCCCACCCGGCGATCTCCGACATCGACACCTCCTCCCACGGGTACCTCCTCGTCGACATCGGTGACGGGAGCCTGACCGTCAGTCGCCGCCTGGTCGACCCCCTGGTCCCCGGGGGGCCGCCCGTCGAGGACGGGCCGGTCACCACCATCGAGGCGGTGGGTTAGGTGCCCACCCCCGAGGTGATCGTGGTTGGTGCCGGCCCGGCCGGTGCCACCGCCGCCATAACCGCCGCCCGCCGGGGCGCAGCGGTGACCCTCATCGACAGGGCCCGCTTTCCCCGGGACAAGACCTGCGGGGACGGACTCACCGCCCTGGCCCTGACCGAGCTGGACCGTCTGGGGATGAGCCCCGACCACCTGGACTCGTGGGTTCCGGTTTCCGAGGTGGTGCTCCGATCCCCCAGCGGCCGCAACGTCGATCTTGACCTGTCCCCCACCGGGCACCGCCGGGTACCCACCGGGGTGGTCCGCCGGGCCGAGCTGGATCAGGCCCTGGTCCGTCTGGCCTCGGCGGAGGGGGTGCGGGTCCTCACGGGCGGGGCCGTCACCGGGGTCTCACCGGGGAGCGATGAAATCACCGTCACCCTGGAGGGGGGAGGGCGCCTGAGCGCCGACCATCTGGTGGCCGCCGACGGCATGTGGTCCCCGACCCGTCGCCATCTGGGCCTGGACACCCCCGGCTACCGGGGTGAGTGGCACGCGGCCCGGGCCTACCTGCCGGTGGACACCGACGCCGCCCGCCGCATGTGGGTGTGGTTCGAACCGGACCTCCTACCGGGCTACGCCTGGTCGTTCCCGTTGGGTGGGGGCCACGTCAACTTCGGGTTCGGTGTGCTGCGACGGGAGGGGCTGAGGGGGTCGGAGTTCGCCGCCACCTGGCGGGACCTCCTCTCCCGGCCCCACGTGGCGGAGGTGCTGGGCGGGCCCCATCCGGAGACCACCATGAGGGCCTGGCCCATCCCGGCCCGGGTCACCCGTGCCCCCCTCACCGGTCCCCGCACCCTGTTCGTGGGCGACGCCGCCGCCGTGGCCGACCCCATGACCGGGGAGGGAATCGGTCAGGCCATGGAGACCGGGAGGCTGGCGGCGGAGGCCATCGCCGGTTGGAGCCTCCTGGGGCCCACCGCCGTGGCCCGGAGTTACCGGCGCTCGGTCCGCCGCTCGTTGCTGGCCGACCATCGTCTGGCCGCCGGGCTGTCCCGGCTCATGACCTCCACCACTGTGACCCGGGCCGCCCTGGCGGTGGTGGACACCAACGACTGGACCCGGCGCAACTTCGCCCGCTGGATGTTCGAGGACTATCCCCGGGCCGTGCTGGCCACCCCCCGTCGCTGGTCCGCCCTGGTCCCCAACTGACCCCGCCCCACCAGCAGCCGAACTCACCAGGACACGCCCCAACTGACCCCACCCCCCACCCGATCTGTGAGATCCCCGGGGCGGCCCCGGCGGCCCGGGATCTCACAGATGGGGTCAGAGGTCCTCGATCAGCTCCTTGAGCTTGGCGATGATCGCCACCTTCCCGGCGGTGTCGAAGGCCATGGGCTGGACGTTGAGGTAGGTGACCCCGGCCTCGGCCATGGCGGCCAGCCTCTCCCTCACGAACGACTCCGGCCCGATGAGTGAGGTGGCGGCCATGAACTCCGACGGGATGGCCGCCTCGGCCTCCTTCTTGTGACCGTCGAGGTAGAGGTCCTGGATGCGGGCGGCCTCCTCGACGTACCCGTACTTCTGCATGAGGGTGTTGTAGAAGTTCCTCCCCCGGGCCCCCATGCCCCCGATGTAGAGGGCCGCCATCCCCCGCCCGGCGTCGCGCAGGTGCTCAGTGCCGTCGCCGATGGCCACCATGGACCCGGCGATCACCCCCAGCTCCCCCAGGGCGGGGTCGCGTCGGGCCCGACCCCGGGCCAGGGCGTCACCCCACACCGACTCCGCCTTCTCGGGCCAGAAGAAGATCGGCAACCAGTACTCGGCCAGTTCGGCGGTCATCTCCACGTTCCGGTCGCCCAGGGCGGCGACGATCACCGGGATGCGTTCCCTCAAGGGGTGGTTGATCAGCTTCAGGGGCTTGCCCAGGCCGGTGCCCTCCCCGGGGGGAAGGGGAAGCTTGTAGTAACGCCCGTCGTACACCAGCTTCTCCCGACGCCAGAGCATGCGGCAGATCTCGATGATCTCCCGGGTGCGACCCACCGGAGCGTCGTAGCGGACCCCGTGGAAGCCCTCCACCACCTGGGGACCCGAAGCTCCCAGTCCGAGCATGGCCCTCCCCCCGCTGAGGGCGTCGAGACCCGCGGCGGTCATGCCCAGCACGGTGGGGGTGCGGGTGTAGATCGGCAGGATCCCCGAGCCGATCTGGATTCTCTCGGTCCGGGCCGCCAGGAACCCCATGGCGGTGACGGCGTCGAAGGTGTAGGCCTCCGGCACCCAGACGGCGTCCAGACCCGCCTTCTCCAGCTCGACTATCTCGTCGACGGCCTCCGTGTAGCCACCGGCGTAGCCCAGCAGGGTTCCCACCTTCATCTTGGGTTCGGTCATGGGGTCTCCTCGTCGCTTTTCTCGAGATTTTCGTCCACCCAGGAGTCCAGCTCCTCCCAGCGTTCGGCCAGCCAGAGCTCGAACCCCTCCCGGTCGGAGGGTATTTCCGATCGGGGGTGGCGCCACAATCGGATCCTCACCGGGTGACGCAGGGGAACCGATCGCCAGGTGTGGACCGGATCGGTGAGCTGTTCGAACCCGACGTGACCGACCACCACCACGTCGGCATCGGGCCGGCCCTCCAGCAGGGCCGCCGCTCCCCCCACCCGGGGGGGCAGCAGGTGGCCGAGGCGGGCGGCCCGCTCCGCCGCCTCGGGGTCGGTGGACCTGAGTTTCTCGATGATCCGCCGTCTCCGGGCCGGTCGGGACAGTCCCCCCTCGGGGTAGATGATGAGGGCCTCGTCGGGTCCGGCGTCGGCGGCCATCTCCCTCATGGCCGCCAGCTCCGAGCCCATGTCCGAACTGGTCCGGTCCACGAAGTGGTTGGGCAGACGGTGACCCACCACGTCGATGCTCGGTTCGTTGCGGAGCTCGGCCATGAACACCACCCTGATACCCATGTCGGCGAGATTGGTCCAGAGCACCGGGGAGACCAGGGCGTCGACCAGGCTCACGTGCCGGGCCAGGACCACCACCGGACCCGGGCGGGCCCCTTCGAGTCCCTCGATGGAGTACCGGAGTCCCAGGGTGGTCCGGATCAGCCCCATCAGGGTCCCCAACCACCAGGTCTCCAGCGAGCGTTCCCGGGCCTGGGCCCTCCCGCTGTGGGTGAGGGTGCCGAATCCCTCGGCCACCCACAGGACGAAGGCGGCCACCGCGGTGACCGCCGCCAGGACCACCCACCCCACGGCGAAGAGCACGATGCGGGCCGTTCCCAGACCCCAGCGCCCCAGCACCAGGTCGACGAGGACGGCGACCGCCAACAGGAGAGGCGCCAGAACGAGGAGCACGGGGGCCGCCACCAGTACCCCACCCACGGTCACCAGGCGGCGGAGGACGGTTCGAGGACGGGATACCCGCCGGGTCCGGTAGTCACCTGCCACGGCGGCGATGATCACAGACCACCGGGCGTGACGCCAGCGGGCCCGACGGTGACTACCCTCGCCGGGATGGCCTTCGACCGACCGGCGAATCTGGAGGAGCTCCTGGCCCAGGGCCGGGACGGCTGTGTGTTCTGCGCCATCGCCCGGGGGGAGTCACCGGCGTGGATCGTGCACTCCGACGAGCACACCCTGGCGTTCATGGACCTGCTGCCCATGACCCGGGGACACTGCCTGGTGGTACCCCGGAGGCACCACGACGACATCTGGGACCTCGACACCGAGGCGGCCGGGCACGTGATGGAGGCGGCCACCGCCGTCGCCCACAAGATCCGCCGGGCCCTCGCTCCGGCCGGACTGAACCTGCTGAACAACAACGGACGGGCCGCCGACCAGTCCCAGTTCCACTTTCACATCCACGTGATCCCCCGCTACGGCCGGGACCGCCTGCTGCACCCCTGGGAGCGTACCTTCGGCGACCCCGCCGAGATAGCGGCGGTGGCCGATCTCATCAACGCCGCCACCCCCGACCCCGATCTGTGACACCTACGGACTCCCACGCAGACCCCCGCAGTCACAGATCCCGGGGAAAACCCGATCTGTGACACCTACGGACTCCCACGCAGACCCCCGCAGTCACAGATCCCGGGGAAAACCCGATCTGTGACACCTACGGACTCCCACGCAGACCCCCGCAGTCACAGATCCCGGGGAAAACCCGATCTGTGACACCTACGGACTCCCACGCAGACCC
>JALSTE010000032.1 GCA_026983855.1 Acidimicrobiia bacterium | reverse complement strand
GGTCGTGCTCGTGCTCGTGGTCGTGTTCGTGCACGGTTCCGTCGGCGTGGCGGTGGAATCGTCCCATCAGTGGACCTCCTCGTTTGACTCGACGTCTATGGACTCGATGAGGAACTCGTCCCCGCTGACCAGCTCCACGTCGGTGCCGCCGCAGCCCTCGCAGACCAGTACCGGCCGCTCGATCTCGGTCCGGGTCCCGCAGGCCCGGCAGGCGATCCGGGCCGGGATGTGATCGACCACCAGCTTGGACCCGTCCAGCTCGGTGCCGTCGGTGATGAAACCCCAGCAGAAGAGCAGGGTGTCGGGCACCACCTGGCGCAGGTAACCGATCTGCAGATTGACCCTCTCGACCCGTCGTCCGGAGGTGTGGTCCCGGACGGTGTCGGCGATGGCGCTGCAGAGCGACAGTTCGTGCATCGCGGCCAATCTAACCCCCGGGGCCTACTCGTTCGGGGCGATCTTCTCGATCGGCACCCCCCGCAGCAGGGCGGCGGTGATGCCGGCGCCGAAGGCAGCGGCCAGCATCGGCACCGCCAGCTCGGTGGCCGCGGTCATCTCGATCACCAGCACGATCCCGCTGAACGGGGCCCGGACGGTGGCGGCGAAGAACGCCGACATCCCCACGATGGCGAAGGCGGTGACCGTCATCCCCGGGGTGTGGATCAGTTGACCCACCGGCAGGTGGAGGAACGCCCCCCACAGGGCCCCCACGGTGAGCAGGGGGGCGAACAGCCCCCCGGCGGTCTGGGCCGAGTAGGAGAGGGGGCTGAGCAGGAACCGGATGGCCAGGAAGGCCACCACTGCCGCGGCGGTGACCCCACCCTCGAGGATCTTCTGGGTCAGGGGATCGCCACCGGCGGAGGCCACCAGGGGGTCGAACCACAGCAGGATCCCCACGATCGCCCCCACCGTCAGGGGTTGCACCAGGCGGTTGTACCGCTCCACCCGGTCGGCCAGGGCCAGGAACCAGATGATGAGCTGGTTGTAGATCACACCGGCGAAGCCGGTCAGAATGCCGAGCAGGACGAAGACCACGACGGTCCACCCCGGTGGGGTGGCGATGGGGCCCACGTCGAAGTCGGGGTGGTTGCCCAGGATCAGCCACGAGGTGGTGATGGCGGTCGAGGTCCCGATGAGCGTCGGCAGCCCCAGGCGCGGCCGAAGGATGGTGGCGACCTCCTCGAAGATGAACACCGCCCCACCGATGGGGGCGTTGAACGCCACGCTCAGTCCGGCCCCGCCCAGGGCGGTCTGCAGTACCCGTAGGTCGTTCTGGGACAGGCGCAGCCGGCGCCCGGCGAAGGACCCCACCGCCGCCCCCATCTGAACCGAGGGCCCCTCGCGGCCCAGGGCCAGGCCCGAACCCATGGCCAGCAGGCCACCGATGAACTTCGCCGGAATCAGTCTCGAGGGTGTGGGTGGGGCCTCCCGGCGCCACACGGCCTCCAGGTCGTGGACCCCGCTGCCCGAGGATCGGGGTTCGAGGATCACGATGGCCCGGGCGATGGCCACGCTGATCACGACCAGGGCGATGGGGATCAGCCAGCCGGGCCCCGGTTGGCGGTGGGCCCACTCAACGACCGATTCGCGGTACCCGTCGGCGATGAACAGGAACTTGCGGAAGTAGGCGGTGACGACCCCGACCCCGGTTCCGGCCACCGCCGCCACCAGGCAGATGACCACCAGACCGTGGGGGTCCTCGACGGCGTATCGGTTGTAGCGGTCCTCGCCGTTGCCTATCCCAACAGAGCTCACCTCGTTCTGACCGCTCCTGTCTACCCGATCCCGGGGTGGGCGATGAACGCCGGGGCTAGCCTCCCGGGCCATGATCGACCGCAACATCAAACGCAGCCTGGGTCAGATGATGTCGGGGGTGCAGGTGGTGGGCGCCGCCCACGATGGTGTGGCCCGGCTCTACACCTCCCACTGGGTCACCCAGGTGTCCTTCGAGGAGCCGGTGCTCATGGCCTCGGTCTCCCCCAAGCACGACACCCACCCCCTCATGGTGGCCTCAGGGGTGTTCGGGGTGTCGATCCTGGCCGCCGACCAGATCACCGAGGGCCAGTACTTCTCCTACCCCGGACGCAAGTTCCGCCACGTGGCCCCCGAGTACGTGGAGATCATCGACGGTGTGCCCTACGTGCCCAACTCCATCGCCCATCTCCGCTGCGAGGTGTTCGACCGCATCCCGATGAGGGACCACGAGCTGTTCTTCGCCGAGGTCACCGCCACCCGCGAGGGCCGCCTGGGCGAACCCCCCCTGCTCTACTCCTCCCGCCTGGGTTGGAGGCGCACCGGGGAGGGGGCCCGGGAGAAGGGCCGTTCCATCCGCGATGAACTCCTGGCCCGCCTGGAGGACTGAGTCCCGCCATTTCCCGCCGTGCCCCGCCATCTCAGCCCAGGGTGTCCAGGGGGCCGGTGAATTCGAGGGTCCCGATGACCCGCTGTTCGGAGTCGAGTACCTCCACCAGCAGTGATCCGCCTTCGGCCAGGTCGTCCACCCCGAAGGCCAGCACCCGGTGCCCGTCGTCGAGGAGTCGGGGGCGTACCGAAGCCGGCCCGTTCACGGCCGGGGCCCCATCCCCAGATATCCGTATCTCGACCGCCCTTTCACCGAACACACCCACCATCAGCACGGTCCCCCGGTCGCGCCCGGATCCCCGGGCCACGGGACGCAGGAGCAGGATCGGGTCGCGGTAGGTCTTGTAGGTACTGAGGCAGAACCAGTCGGTAGCGGTCCAGGGCGTCACCTGCAGGCACCACGACGGATCCCCCCGCCGCCGGCGGACGACCACCTGCCACTCGGCCGAGCCCAGGGTCCCCGACTGCAACAACTCCGACTCGGGCATCAGGGACACCGAATCCGTCGGGGTCCAGTCGGCCCACGTCCACTGTGAACTGATTTCCAGGGTCTGGGCCACCGCCGCCAACTCGTCGGGGGTGGTCTCAGTGGAGGTCAGCAGGAACACGAAGCCCTCCTTCACCCACATCACCGTGGCGTGCTCCCCCTCGTCGACGATGGTGGCCTGCCGTCCCATCACCGGTAGATCGGTGGCCAGAGTCTCCGAGCCGGCGGCGGGCACGGGCAGGGTGTCCCCGGGCCGGATGTCGAGGCGGCCGGTGGTCCCGTTCAGATCCCAGGTGACGGAGAGGCCACCCTCGGGTTCGAACTCCACCGCCTTGTAAACCAGGCCCGGGTCCCCGCTGACCACCGGTGGAAACTCCCCGGCCTCCGCCGGCAGGGTCGGCAGGGCCGAGGTCACGGTGGTGGTCGGTTCGGCGGGCGGGGCCGAGGTCACGGTGGTGGTCGGTTCGGCGGGCGGGGCCGAGGTGGCTGTGGTGGATGCCGCCGGTATGGCGTCCGGCTCCGTCGGTGGGGCGCCGGAGCGGACGGCCAGCCAACCCACGGCGGCCACGAACAGCATCACCGCCGCCACCAGCACCGGGGACCGGCGCCCCGTCCCCCTCCGGCCGTTGTGGTCCCGCAGCTCGCTGAGGTGACGTCGGGTGATCGGGGCCGGGGGCGTTTCATCGGGGCGGGCGTCGAGCAGCAGTCGGTCCAGTTGGTTGTCGATCATGACGACCTCGCTATCTCACTCGTGGAGCCCAGTGATTCGCGCAGGGCGGCCCGGGCCCGGGACAGGCGTGACCGCACGGTGCCCACCGGAATGTCGAGCACGGCGGCGATCTCGGCGTAGGGCATCTCCTCCCAGGCCGAGAGCACCAGCACCTCCCGCTGTTCATCGGGGAGAGCGGCCACGGCCTCGCGCACCCGATGGCGGGTGACCTCCCGTCGTTCTCGCTCGATGACCTGGGTGGCGGGATCCAGACCCGGTTGGGGGCGGGCGCCCCCGAGCCGTTCCACGGCCCGCAGCCGGGAGCGCCCCCTGCGGGCCCGACCTCGGTGCAGGTTCACGGCGATTCCGTACAGCCAGGCCCGCTCGCTTCCCCGGGCCGGGTCGTAGGTGTCCAGACGGTCCAGGGCCACGCAGAACACCTCACCGGCCAGGTCATCGGCGGCGTCGGGCCCGCCCAGGCGACGGAGGAATCGCCACACCTGGCGGTGGTGACGGCGGAACAGGGCCTCGATGGTCACACCTCATATTGACCTGAACCCCCCGATTGGTTCCCGACCGCGTGAAATCACTAGTGAGAGCCGCGTGAAAGCACTAGTGAGGGCCGCGTGAGTTCGGATTTCAGGCGGCCCGGGTGGGCGTGGTCAGGTGCTTCAGCCGGTGGTGCCAGAAGCACAACATCTGGCCGTTGTCCAGGTCGGTGGATCCACCTTCTGACCACGGTATGCGGTGGTCGGCCTCACAGCGGGTGGCGGGGAGGTTGCAGCCGGGATGGCAGCAGGTGCGGTCCCGGATTATGAGGGCCTCCCGGAGGGCCCCCGAGAAGAATCGGCTGCGGCGGCCCATGTCGATTATCCGACCCTCGTTGTTGAGCACCACCCGGGCCATGTGACCCCGGAAGGCCAGGTGCAGGGCCAGGGCGGGACTGATGGGGGTGCCGTCGATCAGGCTGCACCGACCATCGGGATCGAACGAGAAGGAGGGGTCGTGGGGGAGCCCGCAGAAGCGGCGGATCTCGTGGTCGAGGGTCTTGTGGTCGATCACCACGTTGACCAGGGGATCACCGGTGCCGCCGGTGTCGTTCTGGTAGGCGGTCTCCAGGGCCAGCACCATGGCGTCGAGGCGCCTCTGGGCGGGGGAGCGGGGCAGCAGCTCGGCGCAGGCGTCGTCGCCGTAGCGGTCCCGGGTGGCCTTCCAGTCCTCGTCGAAGAGCTTCTGCTCGAAGTGGCGGAGGGCGTTGTCCATGACCACCCCGCTGAGGGTGTCGACGTCGCCGTCGATCCGGACCCGGTCCCCGACCCGGGAGAGGTAGAGGGCCCGGGCCTTGCGGTCGCGCTGGTCGGCCCGGTCGGAGCGCTCGGGGTCGGCCAGGGCCAGCCAGCGCCGCAGCACCTCGCGGAACCCCTGGTAGGAGTGACGCCGGGCCGCATCCAAAAGGAGGTGGAGGTCGCGTTCTAGGACCTCGGCCACCTTCGGGGTCCACAGGCGGGCCAGGTCGCGGGCGTGGGATTCGGAGATCTCCCCGGCGGCCAGGGCGGCCCGCACCCGGGGGACGTGGAGAAGGCCCCGGGAGAGGGCGACCTGCCCGGCGGCCACCCCGAAGGGGAGGCGGTGGCGGTCGCACCACCAACCGGTGGGTCGGCGGAGGCCGACCTCGGCGTGGACCCGGGCCTCCTCACAGGCGGCCAGGGCCGCCGACCGGGCGGCCACCACCGCACTGTGCAGGTGCTGGTAGTGGTCGGCCAGGTTCACCAGATCCTCGGGGGAGAGACCCTCGAGGTCGGTCAAGGCCAGGCGGGACAGCTCCGAGGCCAGCTCCCCGGCCCGCCGG
>JALSTE010000031.1 GCA_026983855.1 Acidimicrobiia bacterium | reverse complement strand
ACCTGAGTCCGCAGCTCGGGCACCGGGCCGTCGAACCCGGTTCGGCCGGGGGGTCCAGGGTCGCTCCGCACCGCGGGCAGTACCGAACCCAGGTGTCCGCACCTCCGGTGTCCCTCCCCCGGGAGGCGCCCGCAGGGGGCAGGTAGTGGGAGACCACCGGAATCACCAGGGTGAGGGCGGCGACCAGGACCGCCTCCACCCCCATGATGCGGCCCAGGACCTCGCTGTCCCCCCTCGGGGACCACAGCAGGAACAGCAGGGTGGCGGCCAGCAGACCCACCACGACGTCATCGGCAAATCGGAGCCAATGGTGCCCGGGGCGCAGAGGCACCAGGCCCAGCAGGCCGACCAGGGAACCCGCGACCCCCACTGTCAGCGCGGAGGACGCCATCTTGATCCAGAACTCGGGCGCCCGGTCCATCCACACGAAGGCGATGTACAGGGCGAAGGCCGCCACCACCAGGGCGGCCGACACCGGTGGGACCGGCCACAGCACCCCTCTACGGGCGGGCACCACGTTCACCAGCAACCCGATCATGGCCGCGGTGACGAACAGACTGGTGATCAGGATCCGACCCTGGGTGGGACCGAAGTCGCCGGCCAGCAGGGCCCATATGGCCAGAACGGCGTTGAGGGTCACCAGGGCAACGAAGACCCGCAGCAGGGGGTGACGGGGCAGTCCCGGGCCCCGCCGGTCGCCCTCCCCGTTCTCGGTTCCTCCCCTGTCCATGAACCCAGTCCACCACCGGGTCAAGCCCCCCGGCCAGGGTCCCAGGTCCCGATCCTTCGGGGGCCGGCGGGCGGGAGGGGACCGGCAGGGGCCTCAGACGATGCGGTCGCTGCCCCCGTCCACGGGGACGTGGGCCCCGGTGGTGGCGGCGAAGGCCGGGCCCATCATGGTGGCCACCAGCTCGGCCACCAGGGAGCTGGTGATCTCGGCGCCCAGCAGGTTCCGCCGCTTGTACTCCTCCACGCTCATCCCGTAGCGGGCCGCCCGTTCGGCCAGTAGTTCGGGGGTCCACAACCCGGTGTCGAACACGGCGTCGGGATGGACCGAGTTCACCGTGATGCCGTCCGCCGCCCACTCCAGGGCCGCCACCCGGGCCACCTGATTGGCGGCGGACTTGGAGACGGAGTAGGCCGAGGCGCCGGGACCGGGGGCGGCCACGTTCTTGGAGCCGATCACCACCACCCGACCCCCCCGGGGGGCCAGGGCCAGATGGGGGTGCACCAGGGCCAGGAGCTGCACCAGGGCGTCCACGTTGACGGCCATGGCCCGGCGCCAGTCGGCGGTGTCGTGGGCGGAGATGGGGGCCGACCCGGGGAACACACCGGCCGCCGCCACCACCATGTCCACGCCCCCGAAGCGCTCCACCCCGGCGCCGACCGCCGCCGTGGTGTCCCGGGCCGAGGTGAGGTCGGCCTCCACCCCGAGGTAGGCGGGGGAGGAGGAGACCCCCGCCACCCCCGGGGACACGTCGACGCCCACCACCGCGGCGCCGCGTTCCAGCAGGGCCTCGGCGCAGGCCCGACCGATGCCCGAGGCGGCCCCGGTGACCAGGGCCACCTCACCGGTGAACTCCCGGCGACCACCGGTCCGACCCAGCTTGGCCTGCTCGAGTTCCCAGTACTCCACGTCGAAGATGTCGCTCTCGGGCAGGGCCCGGTAGCCGCCGAGGGCCTCACCGGCCCTGATCACGTCGATGGTGTGGCCGTAGATGTCGTCCACCCGGTCGGAGGCGGCGGCGTCCACCCCCACGGTCACCATCCCCAGGGTCGGGTCCAGGACCACCCGGGGGGCGGGGTCCAACATGGTGAGGTCCCGCTCCCCCCGGTGGCGCTCGAAGTAGGTCCGGTACTCCTCGACCCAGGCGTCCACGTCCCGACCCACCATGGGAACCCTCTTGGTCCACAGCACGTGGTCGGGGGTGGCCGGGCCCCGCTGGGAGATCTCGGCCACGGCCGGATCAGCGACGAAGGCCCGGGACCGGGCGTCGGTACGACGGGTGGTGATCAGGGGCCGTCCCGCCACCGCCGACAGCTCGGCCCTCAGGGCGGTGATCTCCCGGGGGTCGACCTCGGTGGGACCGGGGACCGGGGGGGCGGGGGCGGCCCCCCGGGCCGTCAGGTAGTCCTCGGCCTCGGCGACCAGTTCGATCATGAGGTCGTAGGCCCTACGGGTGGTGTCGCCCCAGGTGAAGATCCCGTGGTTCATCAGGATCATGCCCACCGTGTCCGGTCCCCGGTCGGTCTCCAGACGGGCCTGGCAGGCCCGGGCCAGGTCGAACCCCGGCATGACGTAGGGCACCACCACCATGCGGTCGCCGTAGATCTCCCGGATGCGCCGCTCCCCTTCGGCGGTGTTGGTGACCGACACGATGGCGTCGGCGTGGCTGTGCTGGACCGCGGCCTCGGGGATGATGGCGTGGAGGATGGCCTCCACCGAGGGGTTGGGGGCCGAGGGGTCCACCAGGGAGGCCCTCAGTTCCCGCACCATGGCCGTGTCCGACAGCTCGGGGAGGGTGGCCAGGGCCCGGGTGCGGTCCAGTCGCAGGGGGGCGAAACCCTCGGCCTCGATGGTGGCCAGGTTCCATCCGCTGCCCTTCACCCTGAGGATCTCCACGGGGCGGCCGAAGACGTCGGTCTCGGTGACCTTCACCGAGGTGTTGCCGCCGCCGTGCATCACCAGGGCCATCTCCGCCCCGAGCAGGCGGGAACCGTAGACGCACTCCCCCAGGGGCCCCTCGAAGCGGGCCGCCTCCTCGGGATCCCAGAGGTTCCTCATTCCGCCACCTCCCCGGAGGCCACCGCCGACAGGCCGGGTAGGGCGGCGGCGATGATCCGGTGCAGGGGTCCGGCGGTGCGGTCCAGGATCTCCATGATCTCCGCCACCGACAGGGGCTGGTCCTCCATACCGGCGCACAGGTTGGACACCACCCCCACCGAGGCGTAGGGAATGCCCAGTTCCCGGGCCAGCACCACCTCGGGGCATCCGGTCATGCCCACCAGATCGCCGCCCATGATGCGGGCCATGCGGATCTCGGCGGGGGTCTCGAACCGGGGCCCGTTGAAGCAGACATAGGTGGCGGTGGGCAGGATCTCGATCCCCTCCGCCGCGGCGGCTTCGGCCAGGACCCGTCGCAGTCCGGGGTGGTACGGCTCGCTCATCTCGGTGTGGCGCACCTCATCGTCGAAGAAGGTGAGGGGTCGCCCCCAGGTGAGGTCTATGAACTGGTCCAACAGCCTCAGGCTCCCCGGGCCCACCTCGGGGTGGAGGCTGCCGCTCACGGCCGTGGCCACTATGGCCCCCACCCCGAGTTCGGCCAGGGCGGCGATGTTGGCCCGGTAGTTGATGCGGTGGGGGGGAACGGAGTGGTCGACACCGTGGCGGGGAATGAAGGCCACCGGGTGGCCCTCCAGGGTTCCCCGGGTCACCTTCACCTCCCCGTGGGGGGTCGCCACCGTCACCTCATCGGCGTCGGTGAGCCCGGGCAGGGTGTAGAAGCCGGAACCGGTTATGAAGGCCAGCATGGGGTCGGTACCTCGCTGTGGGATTCCTGTGGGGGATCGGGTTGGTGGTCGGGGACGGGGACGGGGGAGCCCGGAGCCGGGCGTCGCTACCGGGGGCGACGGTAGGGACGTCCGACGGCTCCGGGCGGAATGGCCCGGCCGATGGCTCCGGCCAGGACGATCAGGGTGACCAGGTAGGGCACGGCCTGGAGAAATTGGCTGGGCAGGGGGAAGCCGGAGATCTCCACGTTCAGGAGCTGGATGCGCACCCCCAGGGCCCGGGCGAAACCGAAGAACATGGACGCCGCCAGCACCGAGCCGGGGCGCCACTTACCGAAGATCAGGGCGGCCAGGGCGATGAACCCGGTGCCGTTGGTCATCAGGTCGTCGAAGGAGCCCACCGTCTCCAGGGAGAACTGGGCCCCGGCCAGGCCGGCTATGAGACCGCCCAGGATCACCGCCTGGTAGCGGATCCTGATGACGTCCACCCCCAGGGCCTCGGCCGCGTGGGGGTTCTCGCCCACCGAGCGGACCCTCAGACCCCAGCGGGTACGGGCCAGTACGAAGGCGCTGACCCCGAACAGCACGAAGGTGGCGAAGAAGATGGGCTTGGCCACGAAGAGCTGGTCCCCGATGATGGGGATGCGCGACAGCACCGGCAGGGAGATCTCGGGCAGGGTGGTGGCCGAGTCGGCGTTGAGGGGCACCAGCACCTGGGTCCGCAGGAAGCTGGTGAGCCCGATGGCCAGCAGGTTCACGGCCACCCCCGACACCACCTGATCGGTGCGGAAGCTGATCGACATCACGGCGTGCAGGGCGGCGAACAACCCCCCGGCCAGGACGGCGATGAGAACCGCCACGTACAGGGGCAGCCCCCCCGACCCCCCGTTCATCAGGGCGTAGCCCACGAAACCGATACCGGCCCCGGCCAGCATCATGCCCTCGATGCCGATGTTCACCACCCCACTGCGTTCGCTCCACAACCCGGCCAGGGCCCCCAGGGCTATGGGTGAGCCCAGTTTCAGGGACTGGACGAACAGGGGAACCAGGTTGGTGCTCTTGGTGGGCGACAGGGCCATGGACGCCACCAGGATCATCAGCACCCCCAGCACCCCGCCCAGTACCAGACCTCCCCTCACGAAACTCCCCAGGCGGTGCTCGGCGAAGGTGGCGACGCCGAACACCACCAGGGCCAGGCCGATCACGACCGTGACCGTGGGGGGATCAAAGCTCCACGAGACGCCGTCGGAGCCGGTGCCGAAGAGGAACCGACGGGGCTCGTCGCTGAGGGCCGGGGCCACCCGGGTGACCAGCACCACACCCAGCAGGACGTAGAAGACACCCAGGGTGCGGGTCCGGCTGAGCCGGGGCCATCGTCGGACGGCGGGGGCGGGCCGGGCCACGGTCATGAGGCGACCACCCCCGAGGTCTCCTCCGGGGAGCGGATCCGGAACAGGTACCTGATGATCACGTCCCCGGCGATGAACACCAGGATGGCGGCCTCGATTATGCGGACCAGGTCGGTGGACATGCCCGCCCGCTGCTGCATGAGGGGAGCCCCCGACAGCAGGGCCCCCCACAGCAGGGCCGCGGGCACGATGGCGTAGGCGTTGGCCCGGGCCAGAAGGGCGATGGCGATGGCGTCGAAGCCCACGTTCACGAAGATCCCCGGGCTGAGGTGGCCCTCGGCCCCCGACACCTGACCGGCCCCGGCCAGGCCGGCCATGGCCCCCGATATGGCCATGGCCAGGATGATGGTGCGGTTCACGCTCATCCCGGCGTAGGCGGCCGCCTCGGGGTTGGTTCCCACCGCCCGGACCTCGAACCCGAAGGTGGTCCGTCTCAGGGTCCAGGCGGTGAGCAGCACCAGCCCCAGCATCAGGAACAGTCCCAGGTGG
>JALSTE010000030.1 GCA_026983855.1 Acidimicrobiia bacterium | reverse complement strand
TGCGTGTTCGCCGGGTTGGGTTGGCTGCTGGACTGGATGACGGAGACCCGCTTCACCGCCGCGGACATCGAGGCCCTGGCGTCGCAGCGTTCGCCCGGTGGACGGCCCCGCTTCGACCCCGCCTTCCTGGAGTGGCTGGCCGCCGACGGTCACTTCGGTGAGATCACCATCAGATCGGTGCCCGAGGGGCGGGTGGTTCACGCCCACGCCCCCGTGGCGGTCATCGAGGGTCCCCTGGCCATGACCCAGATACTCGAGACCTCCCTGCTGAACCACCTGAACTACGCCACCCTGATCGCCACCAAGGCCTCCCGTGTCGCCGACAACGGTCGAGGTCGGCCGGTGCTGGAGTTCGGTCTGCGCCGGGGGCCCTCGACGGGTGCCAACGCCGGGGTGAGGGCGGCTCTGATCGGCGGCGCCGACTTCACCAGCGACGTGGGCATCTCCCACGTGATGGGCCTCGACCCCAAGGGAACCCACGCCCACTCCATGGTCCAGGCCTTCATGGCCATGGGGGAGGGTGAGCTGGCCGCCTTCCGGGCCTACGCCGAGGTCTACCCCGACGAGTGCACCCTCCTGGTCGACACCATCGACTCCCTGGATTCGGGAATCCCCAACGCCATCACCGTCTTCGGGGAACTCAGGGAGAAGGGCCACACACCCTTCGGGATCCGCCTGGACTCCGGTGACCTCGCCTATCTGGCCATCCGGGCCGCCCAGCAACTGAACGACGCCGGCTTCGACGACGTGGCCATCGTGTTGTCCAGCAACCTCGACGAGCTGGCCCTGTGGCAGATCCTCTCCCAGATCGAGGCCGAGGCCCCCCGCTACGGGCTGGACCCCGACGCCCTGATCGGCCGCCTGGTCTACGGGGTGGGCACCCGGCTCATCACCTCCCACGGCTGTTCGGCCCTGGGCGGTGTGTACAAGCTGGTCGCCCTGGAGCACGAGGGGGGCTGGCGCCCGGCCATGAAGCTCTCCGAGACCCCCGAGAAGATGCCCATACCCGGTCGCAAGCGGGTGTGGCGCCTCTACGACCAGCGGGGCCTGGCCACCGCCGACGTGGTCATGGCCGAGGACGAGGAGCCCGACCTGGGCGCCGACATCCACATCAACCATCCCTTCCGGGCCGCGGTGGGCCGGACCCTGACCACCGGATCGGTCTCGGCGGCGGAGCCCCTGTTGGAGGACGTGCTGGTTTCGGGGACCCGGTGCAACGGGCAACCCGGACTGGACGACATGAGGTCCAGGCGGGTGGCCGATCTCCAGCGTCTGGATCCGGGGGTCCGACGTCTGGTGAATCCGCACCGCTACCACGTGTCGCTGAGCGACCGGGTTCGCTCACTGCAACTGGAACTGATAGCCCAGGCCCGCAACGGAGGCTGACCGTGCCCGACATCGTCACCCTCACCATGAACCCCAGCCTGGACCTCTCGTCCCGGGTGGAGCGACTGCTCTCGGATGTGAAGCTGAGGTGCGCCGACCCCCTCGAGGACGCCGGGGGTGGTGGGGTGAACGTGGCCAAGGCGGCCTCGGCCCTGGGCAGCGAGGTCACCGCGGTCCTGCCCCTGGGCGGGGAGACCGGTGAGAGGGTCCGGGAGCAACTCGACCGGGTGGCGGTGGCCTCCACCGCAATTCAATTGGAGCAGCCCACCCGGCAGAGTCTGGCCATCACCGAGACCAGCACCGGGAGGCAGTTCCGCTTCGGGTTCCCCGGCCGGGCGATGACCGACGACCAGTGGGGTCGCTGCCTCGAGGTCTTCGTCCGGGCGGCCCGGGTGTCGGCGGTGGCGGTGATGAGCGGATCCCTGCCACCGGGGGTGCCCGATGACTTCTACGGAAGGGTGGCGTCGGAGTTGGGGACTGAGGGTCCCCGGGTGATCGTCGACACCCATGGTCCCCCCCTCCCTGAGGCGGTGAGGGCCGGGGTCACCCTGGTCAAGCCCAACGTGAGGGAGCTCTCCGACGCGGTGGGTCGCGAGCTGAACAGCGAGATCGACTACGTGAAGGCGGCCCGGGATCTCCTGGAGGGAACCCCCACCCGCACGGTGGTGGTCTCCATGGGTCCGGCGGGGGCCCTGGTCGTTCCCTCCGACGGACCTGTGGTCAGGGTGTGGGCCCCCGGGGTCCGACCGGTCAGCGCCGTTGGCGCCGGCGATTCCATGGTGGCGGGAATGGCCGTGGCCCTGGCCCGGGGGGAATCGGTGTCCGAGGCGGTCCGTCTGGGTACCGCCACGGGAGCCGCCGCGGTCATGGTGCCCGAGTCGGGGCTGTCCGAGGCGGGGCAGGTCAGCGAACTCCACGGCTTGGTGCGCATGTCCGAGGTGGACCTGTAGCGGGTGGTTACCGGCGGTCCGGTGAACGGGGGATGCCCGCCGTGGGAGGACCACCGGCCGGCGACCACCGTCGGGTCAGTGGGCGGGAATGCGGCGCGGCGGGTTTCCCCCCGAACCGTCCGAGCCGTGCCTGCTCACCATTGCTGTCGCACCCCGCCGGTAGGTTCAACGGCGTGGGATTCGACGGATGTATTTTGAAGACGACCAGAGCCAGAGGGTGAACCACGTCCGTCAGTTGGCGATTCCGGGGGTACCGATACCGATGGAAGAATGGGTGCCAGATCCCGAAGGGGAGCACGGCGAGGTCTTCACCCGGCGCTGGATCGTCGAATTCATACTCGATCTCATCGGCTACGAACCCGGCGAAGACCTCGCCTCCAAGGTCATCGTCGAACCCTCGTGTGGTTGTGGTGCCTTCATGCTCCCGATCGTCGAGCGTCTGATCGAATCGTGTCGAAGGCACGATCGTCCTCTCGACGACGCGGTCGGAGCCATCCGAGGTTTCGACCTGTTGGAGCACAACGTCGAGGTCACCCGCAAGGCCGTCATGTCCAAGCTCATGGCAGCCGGTGAGACCCTCGGCGGCGCCGAACATCTCTCGAATGCGTGGGTCACGACCCGCGACTTCCTGCTGACACCGCACCCTGAGCGCTCAGCCGACTTTGTCGTGGGCAATCCGCCCTACATTCGACTCGAGGACATCCCGAAGGCGATCAGTGACGCCTACCGCGCCGAATGCACCACGATGAGGGGTAGAGCTGACATCTACGTAGGCTTTTACGAGAAGGGCCTGGAGCTCCTGCGTCCCGAAGGCCGTCTCGCGTTCATCTGCGCCGACCGATGGATGCGCAATCAGTATGGCGCCCGTCTTCGGCAACTCGTCAGCGACAGCTACGCCGTTGACTTCGTCATCGCCATGCACGACGTCGATGCCTTCGAGGAGGAGGTCTCCGCCTACCCGGCGATTACCGTCCTCCGCAACGGCGAGCAACAGGGCACCCGGGTCGTCGAGGCGCACAGCTCGTTTGACGCGCCGGCGGGAGAGCGGATCCTCCGGTGGGCGAGCGATGGAGGGGTTCCCCACGGGTGCTCGTCGTTCGAGGCGGTGGATCTGCCCGGCTGGTTCGCCGGCCCGGGTCTGTGGCCGTCGGGCTCACCCCACCACCTGGAACTCATCGCCGAACTCGAGCACAAGTTCCCTCCCCTTGAGGACCCCCGAACCGGAACCCGAGTGGGGATAGGCGTCGCCTCCGGCTGCGACGACATCTTCATCGCCGCCGACCCGCCCGATGTAGAACCCGACCGCCTCCTCCCGCTCGTCATGGCCGGGGACATCCGGGATGGCACCGTCGAATGGGCCGGTCGCCACCTCGTCAACCCCTGGATGGACGGCCAACTGGTCGACCTCGACAACTACCCAAGGCTGGCTGCCTACTACCGAACCCACGAAGCCCGGCTCCGAGGTCGCCACGTGGCCGGGAAACAACCCCACGCCTGGTACCGCACCATCGATCGTGTCTCCCCCGCCCTGCGCTCCCAGCCCAAGCTCCTCCTGCCCGACATCAAGGCCGCCGCCCACCCGGTCCTGGACACGGGCGCCTACTACCCCCACCACAATCTGTACTACGTCGTTTCCGACACCTGGGACCTCGAGGTCCTGGGAGCCATTCTTCTTTCCGACATTGCCAATCTCTTCGTTGGCGCCTATTGCGTCAAGATGCGCGGTGGGACCTACCGCTTCCAGGCCCAGTACCTACGCAAGATCCGCGTACCCGATCAGGCGACCATGAGCCCCGCGCATCGGGCGGCGCTGCGGACTGCCTTTCGGACTCGGGACGTAGCGGCCGCCACACGTGCGTCCCTCGATGCGTACGAGCTGCCGCCAGACGTACTCGGCGCCGCTCGTTCCTCCGGTATCCACGTCGGTTGAGAGCTGCTGGGGCAAGGTAGGTTCGTGTCGCCTCCCCTCACCGCCCGCTGGTTCACGAGCCCCCGCTGCGAACCGTTCAAGAAGGCTTACCTGGAGGCCCGGGAGGGCAATTACAAGAGCTGGGATCAGATTGAGGATTCGTTCCTTGCCGCCATGTCGGCGTTTGACACCTCCATCGCCGCCTCCGTCGGCGCCGACCTGAGCGACGAAGAGAAGTCCGAATTGGGCGCCGACCTCCAGAACGGCAAGGGGGACTTCTTCAACGACCTTCTGGTACTCATCCTGGAGAACTGCTCCGGAATCGGACTCCTCTCCACTCGTCGCAAGGTCCCGGGTCTGATCGTGCCCGTGCACAACCTCGATGGCGTCTACCCCGATGAGGGCCCCATCGAATTCATGCTCGAGGCCAAGATGATGGGGACCCCGAAACACATCAACAGCCCCAGGCAGAAGGAGGTCGGGCGGCCCGGTTCGGCCGATATTGACAAGCGGGTCAAGGAGCTGGCCTTCAAGTGCATCGACCTCAAGGGTGAGTACAGCCGGCTCCGAACCATCGAAGGCACCGCACCCAGGGGTGGAGGTCCGGGTGGTGGCGACCTCACAACCTGGCTCCGTTCGGTCGGCCCGCGGATCTACTTCTGCATCGCAGTCCGAGTCGTGAGCGACGCCGATTTCGAGCGCACGATCACCTGGGCCCGAGCCGCTCAGCAGGTACTGGACGCTGTCGGCCTGTATTGCTTCGAGCCCTTCGACGGCTCTCACACCACCTACCGCCGTCGGGGTGACGTGCCGGTGAGCCTTCAGCTGGAGCGGGTCCTGTACAAGGCATGCACCGACCTGCGCTCTCTTTCGTGAATCGCGCTTGACGTCCGAGTCCCGGAGTCGGCGGGGACCACCGGCCGCCGCTCACCGTCGGGTCAGTGGGCCGTCCAGTCGACCCAGCGTCCGATTTCCTCGGTGCGGGCCCGGTCGTACACGGCCCAGGCCGCGAACAGGTCCTCGATGGCGAGCCCCACCGACTTGAACACGGTCAGTTCGTCCGGGGAGGTCCGCCCCGGTTCCTCGCCGCTGACCAGTTGGGCCAGGTCGGCGACGATGTGGTCATCACCCACCAGGCCCTCGCGGCGGGCCCGGAGAAGGGCGCCGCACTCCCGCTCGGCTGACTCTCGGAG
>JALSTE010000029.1 GCA_026983855.1 Acidimicrobiia bacterium | reverse complement strand
TGGGACTGACGTTCCTGTCGGGAATCCTCGGCACTGGCCATCACTACTACTTCATCGGCACCCCGAAGTACTGGCTGGCGATCGGCGGGATCTTCTCCGCCATGGAACCCCTGGCCTTCCTGGGGATGGCCCTCTACACCGTGGCCATCGCCCGCAAGAAGGGCAACCAGCATCCCAACCAACTGGCCCTCAAGTGGACGGTCGGCACTGGGATCATGTCCTTCGTCGGGGCCGGCTTCCTGGGCTTCGCCCACACCCTGCCCCAGGTGAACAAGTGGACCCACGGGACCCTGGTGACCGCCATGCACGGACATCTGGCCTTCTGGGGGGCGTACGCCATGGTGGTCATGGCCATGATCGCCTACGCCCTCCCGGAGATGACCGGACGCAAGCTCTACACCGGAGCTCGGGGTGAGTGGGCGTTCTGGACCTCCAACATCGCCATGATCGGGATGACCGGGGCCTTCGCCGTGGCCGGAATCGCCCAGGTGTACCTGGAGCGGATCTCGGGAATGGACTTCCTCGACGTGCAGGACGAGCTGAAGGTGCACTTCTTCGGCCTCCTGCTGGCGGGGTTGCTGTTCTTCGTCGGGATCATCCTGTACATCTGGGATTTCGTGGCCTACGGCCCCCCGGTGTTCGAGGAGGGGGCCGGGGTTGAACCTCCTGAATCCCCCGAGTCCGAACCCGAACCCGAACCGGCCCTGGTCTAGGCCGAGCCGATCCCCGAGAAGGAGCAGCGGATGGTTCTGACCGATTCGGAGCTACTCACGACGGCGCCGTACTACCGGCCCATCGCCAACGAGGTGGCTCTGTTCCGTCACAGCTACGAGCTACGCCAGCCGCTGCTCCTCAAGGGCCCGACCGGTTGCGGCAAGTCACGGTTCGTCGAGCACATGGCCCACCGACTGGGTAGGCCGCTGGTCACCGTGGCCTGTCACGACGAGACCTCCGCCGCCGATCTGCTGGGCCGGTTCCTGATCCGGGGAGGGGACACCGTCTGGCAGGACGGTCCGGTCACCCGGGCCGTCCGGACCGGGGCCATCCTGTACCTCGACGAGTTCGCCGAGGCCCGCTCCGACGTCGTGGTGGCCCTGCACCCGCTGTCGGACTACCGGCGCCGGATCTACGTGGACCGCCTGGATCAGGAACTGGAGGCCGAGCCGGGCTTCATGCTGGTCGCCAGCTACAACCCCGGTTACCAGCACCGGATGAAGGAGCTGAAACCCTCGACCCGTCAGCGGTTCGTGGCCATCTCCTTCGACTACCCCGAGGCGGCGGTCGAGGCGGAGATCATCGTGGCCGAGACCGGGGTGGATCCGGCCGCGGCCAAGCGCCTGGTGGCCCTCGCCGCCAAGCTACGGACCCTCGACACCCTGGGTCTGGCGGAGGTGCCCTCCACCCGGCTGCTGGTCGAGTCGGGGCGTCTCATCGCCGCCGGATTCCCACCCCGTCAGGCCTGTCGGGCCGCTCTGGTGGAGGCCCTCACCGACGACCCCGAGATCGCCGAGGGTCTGGCCGACGCCGTGGCCCTGGTGTTCTAGGGGAAGGCGGCGGAGTGGCCGAGCCGGGGTACTTCCTGGACCTCGAACAGGCCCTGACCCAGGGTGGACACTGGTTGTGGCGGAGATTCAGGCCGGGCCGGCCCCGGCCCGGTGAATCGGCAGCCGCCGTTCACCTCGAGGACCAGCATCGGGCCCTGACCACCCTGTTGAGGGTCCTCTCCGGACGGGACCTAACCATCCGGACCGCCGGTGACGTCGGCGGCCTCAGGGGGCCCGACCTCCTGCTACCCGCGGTGGTGGACATCTCCGACTCACCGGAGTTGAACCGGGCCGTGTACCTGGTGAGGGTCGTTCTGGCCGCCGGATGGGCCCAGGGCCGGGCCGAGCCGCCCGAGCCCGGTCTCGATCCGGACCTGGACTGGATCCGCCGATCCTGCCGCCTGGCCCGAACCATGGCCGAGGAGCTACCCGGGTTCGCCGCCCGCTACGTCGAGGCGAGCGAGGCCGAGGCCGCGGTTCGCCCCGATCCCGTCGACCTCAAGGGTCGGTCCCGTTGGCTGGAGACGATTCGACGCATGGCGCTCCGGGGGGAGGAGCCCTGGACGGATCCCGCCGCGGTGGCGGCGCTGACCTCGGCCCGGAGGTCGGGGCGGCCCGGTCCCGAGGTCCTCATCTGGGGCCGCGAGGTACTGGTCGAGGGAGAGGAACTCGGGCGTGACTCCGACGGGGGCACCCCACCGGCGGCCGACGGTTCGGAGGCCGAGGCCCCGCCCTTCGAAGAGTTGAGGGTGCTCCTGATGGACGAATCGGACCAGATCGACGTACCCGTCCACGTCTATGAGAAGGTCGAGACCCTCGACAACTGGTCCGGTGGGGTGCGCCAGATGGACGGCAGCGACGAACTGGAGGATCAGCTCGAGGCCCTGGAGGAGATCGACCTGCGCGATCTGATCCGGGGGGGTGAGCAGGCCCAGTCCGTATACCGGGCCGACATCACCCTGGACATCGACATTCCCGACGTGTCCCGTATGAGACCCGACGACACGGGTATCGCCTATGACGAGTGGGACCGTCGCAGGCGCCGGTACCGCAGGGACTGGACCACCGTGTTCCCCACCCCGATTCCCCTGGGTTCGGACCTCTGGGCGGCGGAGGCCGCCGCTCGCTGGTCCCGGGAGATAGCCGACCTCGAGTGGCGTCTGCGGCGCCACCGGGAGAACCTCGAGGCCACCCGACGCCAGCTCGACGGTGAGGACGTGGACCTCGACGCCCTGGTGGGGGAGCTGGCGGCGGTCAGGGCTGGTCACGGCGGCAACAACCGGCTCTACCTGCGCCGTCAGCGCCGTCACCGGGACCACGCCACCCTCGTGCTCATGGACGTTTCCCTGTCCACCGACGCCCGGGTGGGGGAGCGTCGGGTCATCGACATCTCCCGGGAGGCGGTCCTCGTTCTAGGTGAGGTGGCCGAGAGGCTCGGTGATCAGATCCGGGTGATGGCCTTCGCTTCCCACACCCGCAACCAGGTGAGGGTCTGGGACGTGCTGGATTGGGACGAGCCCTGGTCCCACGGGCGCCGACGGCTGGGCCTGATCCGGCCCCAGGGCTACACCCGTATCGGTCCCGCAATCCGCCACGCCACGGCCGAGTTCGAAAAGGTCGACGCCCGCCGGAAACTGATGCTGCTCCTCACCGACGGAAAGCCCACCGACTACGACCGCTACGAGGGTCGCTACGGTGTGGCTGACGTCCGTCAGGCCATCAGGGAGGCCACCAACAGTGGTGTCCACCTCCACGCCCTGGCCGTGCAGGCCGGAGCCCAGGACTACCTACCCTCGATGTTGGGGCCCGGTCGCTGGGAGCTGTTGACACATCCTGAGTCGCTGCCCGAGTCGGTGGCGACCGTTCACGGTCGGATGACCGCCATCTGAGAGACTGCTCTTCGGGGTTGTTGGGGGTGGCGGCCGGTGCGGTGTGTGGGGGTGCGGGGGTCCCGGGGAGGGTGTTCCTCGTAGGAGTTGGGGGTGGCGGCCGGTGGATTGTGGGGGTGCGGGAACGGGGCCCGGCGGGGCGGTCACCCGGGGTTCGTCCACGTGGGAACATGGCGGTCGGATAGAGATGGGTCGATACAAGGAGAATCATGGACGAGGCATCGGTCCCGGGGGGAGGCTCACAGGGACGACCATCGGTCCTGTTCCTGTGCGTGCACAACGCCGGCCGGTCGCAGATGGCGGCCGGGTGGCTGCGGCACCTCGCCGGTGACCGGGTCGAGGTGTACAGCGGGGGCTCGGCCCCGGGGGACTCGGTGAACCCCGCCGCGGTGGAGGTCATGGCCGAGGCGGGGATCGACATCTCGGGGGCCCAACCCCAGAAGTGGTCGGATTCGGAGGTGCGGGCCGCTGACGTGATCGTGTCCATGGGGTGTGGCGACGCCTGTCCCGTGTACCCGGGCAAGAGGTACGTCGATTGGGAACTGACCGACCCGGCCGGGCAACCCGTCGAGGTGGTTCGCGGGGTCCGGGACGAGATTCGGGACCGGGTCGTGGCCCTCATGGGCGAGTTGGGCGTGGAGCCCCGGTGAACGGGGTCGACAGGGCGGGTTCGCGCTGGCGACCCGATGCCCGGGCCCTCACGGCGGAGTTCGTCGGTACCGCTTTCCTCCTGGCCGGAGTGGTCGGATCGGGCATCATGGCCGAACGTCTGACCGACGACGTGGGGTTGCAGCTACTGCAGAACGCCTTCGCCACCGCCGGTGTGCTGGTGGCCCTCATTCTGGCCCTGGGACCGGCCTCGGGTGCCCATTTCAATCCGGCGGTGACGCTGGCCGACCGGATCTTCGGGGGTGTCGACACCCCCACCGCCGTGTACTACGTGATCGCCCAGACAGCCGGGGGCGTCCTCGGTGTGATCGTGGCCAACGCCATGTTCGGGTTGGATCTGGTGGAGTGGTCCACCAAGGACCGTTCGGCGGGTCACCTGGCCTTCGCCGAGGGGGTGGCCACCCTGGGGTTGCTGCTGGTCATCTTCGGGGTGGTTCGGTCCGGTCGGGGTTCGGCCGCGGCCTACGCCGTGGGGGGCTACATAGGCGGTGCCTACTACTTCACCTCGTCCACCAGCTTCGCCAACCCGGCGGTGACCGTGGCCCGGATGTTCTCCGACACGTTCGCCGGCATCTCACCGGCCTCGGTTCCGTTGTTCATCGTCGCCCAGTTCCTGGCGGTGGCGGTGGCCGTGGTCGTGATTCGGGCCATCTACCCCCACATAGGGCAGGTGGCCGAACAGGTGATCCTGCCCCACCGGTCGGAGTAGTCCCGAGGCTCATCCGTGACCGGTTCCTGACCCGCCCCCATCCTCCATGCCCCGGGTCGGGCATCGGGCGCCGCGGGTGTTTTCGTTAGGGTGAGCGGGATCGACGACCAGGGGGATTTCGAGATGGCCCAGTTCACCGATGGCGACGTGAGCATTCACTACGACCTGGAGGGCAACCCCGACGGCGACCCGGTTCTCCTGATCGCCCCGGGCGGCATGAGGTCGGCCAACGACGTGTGGAACGGCGTCGTGTGGAACCCCCGGGTCCGCCTGGCCGCTGACCACCGGCTGATCGGTATGGATCAGCGCAACGCCGGACGTTCTACCGCCCCGGTCTCGGGAGACGATGGTTGGCCGACCTACCGGGGGGATCAGTTGGGCCTGCTGGACCACCTCGGGATCGAACGTTGTCACCTGGTGGGGATGTGCATCGGGGGCCCCTACATAGTGGGGCTGCTGCGGGCGGCGCCGGAGAGGTTCGCCTCGGCGGTGCTGCTGCAACCGGTGGGCATCGAAGGCAACCGCCCCGCCTTCTACGAGATGTTCGACCAGTGGGCGGCGGATCTGGCTCCCGACCATCCCGAGGCCACATCCGAGGACTGGAGATCATTCCGGTCCAACATGTGGGACGGTG
>JALSTE010000028.1 GCA_026983855.1 Acidimicrobiia bacterium | reverse complement strand
GGCTCGGCGACCACCGGCGACTGGTCACTGGTGGGTACCACCATGGCCCCGCCCTTCGACCCCGAGAGGTGCGAGTTCGCCGACCGCACCACCCTGGGGCAACTGTGCCGCCGGTTCCCCCACCAGGCCGACCTCCTGACCCGCCTGGCCTGACCCCATCACTCCACCGCGGTCGGAACCAGGGCCGGCGTGACCCCATCACTCCACCGCGGTCGGAACCAGGGCCGGCGTGACCCCATCACGACCGGAACCACGGCCACGGCCACCGGGCCGGAGCTCAGGCCACCAGGGCCTCGGCCGTGAGACTGTCGAGGATCAACTCGTCCACGTATCCCCCGGCGACGGCCGCCCTCACCGCCGGCACCCGCTCGACCCCCACCGCCATGGCCACCACCCGCCGGGCCCGGCGCAGGTCCTCCAGGCCCAGGCCCAGGGGTACGAACTCCTCCAGCTCCAGCGGTCGACCCCCGGCGTCGAAGAAGTTTCCCAGCAGGTCACCCACCGCCCCCCGCCGCAGCAGCTCCGACATGGCCGCCGGGGTGAGCATCCCCTCGGCCACCAGGGGATTGGCCGGTTCGGCCCGACCGATGCTGGTGAACACCACATCGGCCCCGCGGGCCATGTCCAGGGTCTCGGCCACGGCCACGTTCTGGGCCAGGGCGTCGGTGATCCCCCGCCCCGGGGAGTAAAGGGGGGCGGGCAGGATGTGGGTCTGGGCCCCGAAGGCGTCACCCACCTCACGCACCACCGCCCCCACCGCCGGACCGTAGGCGGCCACGGAGTGACCGATGGCGCCCACCACCCGGACCCTCCGGGTCTTGCGCCGTCTCAGATGGGGGATCATCCGGGCCAGGGTCCGACCCCAGCCCAGGGCCAGGGTCAGGTCGCCGGGGGCCACGATGGCCTCCAGACGGCGGGCCGCGGCCCGCCCGGCGGCCGATCCCTGGTCCTCACCGGGCCCGACCATGCCCACCGCCGCCGCCACCCCGAGGCGCTCGGCCACCGCCGTCTCCAGTCTCAGGGCCTCGGGATAGGGCTCGGTTATCACCACCTCCACGATCCCCTCCCGCGACGCCCGGGTCAGGGCCCGACTGACCGTCGAACGGGACACCCCCAGGCGGACCGCGATCTCCTCCTGGGTCAGGCCCGATTCGTGGTACAGCCAGGCGCAGCGGACCATGAGCTCTCTTCGCTCGTCGTCTCCGCTGCGGTTCATGGGGTGGGTGGCCGTCCTGACGAACTCCGGTGGTGTCCGGTTCGAGGTGGGGGTACATGGGTTGGAGCGGACCCGGCCACCCCGGTTCAGCGGGAGGGGCCCGGAATCCGATTTGGCCCATCGGGGCGGTTGCAGCATAGTGAGCCTCCGGAGCCACCGGTCCGTGGGGTCACCGGACCAGGCGGATCAGGGGAACCAGCGAAACCACGGGGACCAGGGGAGATGACCATGGAATACCGACATCGGCTGGTCACCGACGACCTGTGCGAGGCCTTCGCCCGCGACGGGGTGGTCAGGGTCCCCGGGGCCGTGGACCCCGTGTGGTTCGACGGACTCCTGGAGTACGCCGAGTCCGAACTGGCCCGACCCGGTCCGTGGGCCACCGACACCAATCCGGGTGGGACGACCGAGAGGCTGTTCACCTCCCGCTACAACTGGCCCACCGACGAACGCCTGCGCCGTTTCGTGTTCGAGTCCGGAGTGGGGGAACTGGCCGCCGACCTCATGGGATCCCGCACCGCCCGCCTCTACTTCGAGCAGCTCCTGGTGAAGGAACCCCGCACCACCGCCCCCACCCCCTGGCACCAGGACCTCCCCTACTGGCCCTTCCTGGGGGAGCAGATCGCCTCGGTGTGGGTGGCCCTCACCCCCGCCACCGTCTCCCAGAGCGCCCTGGAGTTCGTGCGCGGTTCCCATCTGGGCGGGGGCTACTACGCCCCGGTGTCGTTCACCGAGTCCTCGGACTGGCTGGCCGACTTCGTGGGGGAGCCCTGTCCCGACATAGAAGCCGACCGGGAGGCCTTCGACATCGTGGGTTGGGACATGGAGCCCGGCGACGCCCTGGTCTTCTCAGCCTGGACCATCCACGGTGCTCCCGGGAACGAGGCCGATCGACGCAGGGTCGCCATCGCCACCCGCTGGTTGGGCGACAGCGCCGTGTGGGCCCCCCACCCCGGCTCCGATCCCATCATCACCGAGGAGCACATGCCGGTCGGGCCCGGTGAGTACCCCGCCTGCGACCTCCTCCCCCTGGTGGTCGGGGGCCGACCGGCCGACTGACCGCTCTAGATTCCCCACGATGCTCCTCCCCCTCGTGGTCGGGAGCCGACCGATCCCCCGATTGTCGACAATCTTGTCGACAGCACCGGCGTCGGCCACACTGGAACCATGGTCGGAAGCCATCTCCCTGCCCACGACGGACTGCCGGCCATGCTCATGAGGGGGGGAACGTCCAAGGGGCTGTACCTGCTGGCCTCGGATCTGCCCCCCGAACCCGCGGCCCGTGACGATCTGCTGCTGCGCCTGATGGGCAGTCCCGACCCCCGCCAGATCGACGGCATCGGCGGGGCCCATCCCCTCACCTCCAAGGTGGCGGTGGTGTCACCGTCCTCGCGCCCGGGGGTCGACGTCGACTATCTGTTCCTCCAGGTCTCGGTGGACGAGCCCCTGGTCAGCGACCGCCAGAACTGCGGGAACCTGCTCTCGGGGGTGGGGCCCTTCGCCCTGGAGCGGGGCCTCATCGACGTTCCCGACGACGCCACGGAGACATCGGTGAGGATCCGAATGGTGAACACCGACGGGGTGGCCACCGCCACCTTCGTCGTCGAGGGGGGCCGTCCCGTCTACGGGGGCGACACCGCCATCGCCGGGGTGCCGGGTACGGCATCTCCCATCCGTCTGGACTTCGAGGACACCGCCGGATCCTCCTGCGGGTCCCTCCTGCCCACCGGGCACGCGGTGGACACCGTGGCCGGAACGCCCGTCACCTGCGTGGACAACGGTATGCCGGTGGTGGTGATCAACGCCCGGGAGCTGGGTCTCGACGGCACCGAGAGCTGCACCGAGCTGGAGGGGAACACCCACCTGCGGGCCCACCTGGAGGAGATCCGGCTGGCGGCCGGGCCCCTGATGGGCCTGGGGGACGTGGCCGACACCACCGTGCCCAAGCTCACGATCGTGTCCCCGCCCCGCCACGGGGGTTCCCTCACCACCCGCACGTTCATCCCCCACCGCTGTCACGACGCCATCGGGGTGCTGGGTGCGGTGTCGGTGGCCACCGCGGCCCTCATCCCCGGCACCACCGCCGCCCCGGTACTGGACACCACCGGCCCGGGGGGACTCATCCGCATCGAGCATCCCACCGGAACCTTCGACGCCACGGTGGAACTGGATGCCGGTGACCCGCCCACGGTGCGACGCTCGGGGATCATCCGTACCGCCCGCAAGCTCTTCGACGGGGTGGCCTTCCCCCGTCCCGCCTGACCCACCGGAGGGAAGCCCGACCTTGACCGACCTGCCCCGCACCATCCCCGCCCCCCGCCGGGACTCCCATCCACCCGCCCGGTTCACCCCACCCCCGGGAGCCTGCGACGCCCACTGCCACGTGTTCGGTCCCGCCTCCCGGTTCCCGTTCTCACCCTCGCGCACCTACACCCCACCCGACTCGGGTCTGGAGGAGTTCGAGAAGCTACAACGGACCCTGGGCCTGTCCCGGGCCGTCTTCGTCCAGGCCAGCTGCCACGGCACCGACAACTCGGCCATGGTCGACGCCATCCGCCGGGGCCGAGGTCGCTACTCGGGGGTGGCGATGATCGACGACACCTTCACCCCCGACCAGGTCCGGGAGCTGCACGAGGTGGGGGTCAGGGGCACCCGGTTCAACTTCGTGGCCCATCTGGGCGGGGCCCCCGACATGAACGTCTTCTGGCGGGTGGTGGAGATGGTCGAGCCCCTGGGGTGGCACATCGTGCTGCACTTCGACGCCCGGGACCTGCCCGCCCACGCCGAGTTGCTGAACCGGCTGCCGGTGCCCTTCGTGATCGACCACATGGCCCGGGTGCCGGTGACCGACGGCCTGGACCAGGAACCATTCCGGGCCCTGCTGGAGTTGATGGCCGACGAGCGCTGCTGGGTGAAGATCTCGGGGGCCGAGCGCCTCAGCGCCACCGGCGAACCCCCCTATGACGACGTCGTGCCCTTCGCCCGGGCCCTGATCGCCGCCGCCCCCGACCGCATCCTGTGGGGAACGGACTGGCCCCATCCCAATGTGAGGTTCATGCCCGACGACGGGGACCTGGTCGACCTCCTGGCCGAGTTCGCCCCCGACGAGGAGGTCAGGAACCGGATCCTGGTCGACAACCCCGCCCGTCTCTACCCCTTCTCAGCCCCCTGACCCCCACCCCCTCCCCCACCCAACCCTCTCCCTCCCCTCCTCACCCCTCCTCGATCTATGCCCGTCGAGTGGTTGTCAGACGACCACCGGACGGGCATAGATCAGGGGTTGGGGGGCTGGTGGCGGGCCAGGAAGCTCCTCACCTCGGCCACCACCCCGCCCGGTCGGTCCCTGAGGTCGCCGTGGGTGTAGCGGCGGATCACCCAGCCGGCGTCGATCAGGTGGTTCTGCCGCCGACGGTCGGAGGTGAAGGCCTCCAGCCCCGAGTGGAACTCGAATCCGTCGTACTCCAGACCCAGACGCACCTCGGGATAGGCGAGGTCCAGACGGTAGGTGCGACCTCCCACCTCGACCGCGTGCTGGACCTCGGGCCGGGGGAGGCCGGCGTCGAGCAACAACCGCAACAGCCGCAGCTCCGGACCGGACTCCACCCCCTCGACCCGGGGTAGTCCCTCGATGGCCAGGTCCAGCCGGACCACCCCGTTACGACCGTGTTCGGAGACCCGTCGCCGGATGTCGATGAGCCGTGAGGGCGTGACCAGGCCGGTGGCCACCGAGTGTTCGACGAACCTGCGGACCTCGCCGTCGAGGAAGATGAGCCCCGCGTCGCACAGGGTGCGCTCGATGGTGGTGGTCGGGATACCGTCCCGGATGCAGACGTCGACCGGTTCCAGGTCGACGGAACGGTGGACGAGCACCCCGGGCAGGTCACGCTTGGCCGGCAGCCTCACGGATACCTCCACCTCGTCGAATCCGGTGCGCAGCCCCCACAGGCGCAGGGCCGTCCGGTGGCTGGCCACCAGCGGCGCCCCCGGTGTCAGCACCGCGGCCATCACCCGGCGTTCCCAACTCGGGGGCGCCCCGGGCAGGCAGAAGACACCCCGGTCGATCCGGGTCAACATGCCCCAGTCCAACAGGGTCCGCAGCCGGCCCCGACTGACCCCCAGGTCCGAGAGTTGCCGCCACGACACCAGACCGTGCTGACGTCCGGCCAGGTCCGCCATCTCCCCCGGCCCCCGATCCGTACCCATGTTCGATTCCACCATGACCCGATTCAAACACCGGGATGGGACAGCCAACCCCCCTCCCCAC
>JALSTE010000027.1 GCA_026983855.1 Acidimicrobiia bacterium | reverse complement strand
CGAACTCAAGAAGAAGCGCCGGATCCACGTGGGGCCCTTCGTCACCATCCTCTTCGAGAACTCCCAGACCATGAGGTTCCAGATCCAGGAGATGGCCCGGGCCGAGAGGATCTTCACCGACGAGGGGATTCAGGCCGAGCTCGACGTCTACAACCCCCTGGTTCCCGACCCGGGGAACCTGGCCGCCACCCTTTTCCTGGAGCTGACCTCGGAGGAGCTGCTGCGGGAGTGGCTGCCGAAGCTCGTCGGCATCGAGACCCGGGTCTGGTTGGTGGTCGACGCCCCCGAGGGGGCGATGAGGATCCGGTGCGAGGTCGATCCCGAGCACGAGAAGCAGCTCACCCGGGAGGAGACGACGGCCTCGGTCCACTACCTGCACTTCCACCTCACCCCCGAGCAGGTCGACGCCTTCGAACGATTCCCGGTGGCGGTGGAGGTGGATCATCCCGCCTACACCCACTGGGCGGATCTGCCCCCCGAGAGCAAGGCCGAGCTGCTCTCCGACCTCCGTAACGGGGGCTGAGCGCCGCCCTTCGGGTGGTCGCGATGCGGCCATCGGGTGCGATTCGGAATTGACCCCCGTCGATTCTGGACATCGCAGGCCCGATGGTGAAGAATCGACCGCTGGCAGGCCCCCTCGGGCGTGGGCACAATCGGCGCCTCCGGTCACCTGCCTCAGATCCACAAGATCTCCTAATCCCCCCAGGAGTGTGAGCACAGCCGTGGACAAGTTGTGGCAGATACAGGCCGCGTGCCGTGGGCTGGACGCCCAGATCTTCTATCCCGTCTCCGAGGACGACACCGACCGGGCCAAGGCGGTCTGTGCCGCCTGTCCGGTGCAGGGCACCTGTCTGGAGTACGCCCTCGCCGTCAGGGAGAAGGAGGGCGTGTGGGGTGGTGCGACCGAGGCCGAGAGGCGCCGCATCATCCGTCAGCGCCGGAGGGCGGCGGCCAAGAGAAGGGCCATGGCCCAGGCCTCGGCCTGACCGGGCGCTCTCCACGGCCACGGCCCCGACCCCGATGACCTCGGGGACCTCGGGGACCGACCGGTTGTCGGTGCTACTCGGGAGGCTCTGGCACCAGGCGGAGGGTGGGGAGATTCCGCCGTTTCGGGTTGACTTCGTGAACCGCGGTCAGTACCTGCCCTCGGTGTTCAGGGTCGACCTGCTCGCCGGTGGTGTGGTGGGCGCGGCGACCGCGGCCGCCGCGGCCCTCTGGCGGGAGAGGGGGCGACCCGTCGACCGGGTCGAGGTGGACGTGCGTCACGCCCAGGTGGCCTTCAGGAGCGAGAGGTACCTGAGGGTCAACGGTGGGCCCCCACCGGCCGGATGGGCACCACTGTCGGGCTACTACCGGACCGTCGATGACCGGTGGGTCCAGCTGCACTGCAACTTCGACCACCACCGTGATGGCGCGGCGACGGTGTTGGGTGTGGAGCCCCGGCGGGACCTCTTCGAGTCCGCGGTTCGCCGGTGGCGGGGAGTGGACCTCGAGCAGGCCATGGCCGAGGCCGGCATGTGCGCCTCGCTCATGCGCAGCCCGGAGGAGTGGGCGGCTCATCCCCAGGCCTCGGCCACCAGGGATCTTCCGGTGTTGGAGGTGGTGCGGGTCGCCGATTCCCCGCCGGAACCCCTCGGTTCCGGTGATCGTCCGGCCTCCGGTGTGCGGGTGCTCGATCTGAGCCGGGTTCTGGCCGGTCCGGTGTGTGGACGGACCCTGGCCGCCCACGGTGCCGAGGTCATGAGAATCGGGGCGTCGGGCCTGCCGACGGTTCCCCTCACCGTGATCGACACCGGGCCGGGAAAGCTGTCCGCCCACCTCGACCTGAACCTGCCGGGGGGCCGGGATCGCCTACTGGACCTGGTGGAGCGCTGCGGTGTCGTGGTGGACGGGTTCCGCCCCGGGGCCCTGGCCGGTCGGGGACTGGGAATGTCGGACCTGATGGCCCGCCGGCGGGGGCTGATACACGTGTCGCTGTCGGCGTACTCCCATCGTGGACCCTGGGCGTCCCGCCGGGGATTCGACAGTCTGGTGCAGACCGCCACCGGGATCGTTCACCGGGGCACCGCCGCATCCCCCGGGGGAGCCGGTGCCCCCGGTCCACGCAATCCGGTTCCGCTACCGGCCCAGGCCCTCGACCACGGGGCCGGCCATCTTCTGGCCCTCGGTGTCCTGGTGGCCCTCCGACGAAGATCGAGGGAGGGGGGCAGCTGGATGGTGCGGACCTCCCTGCTCCAGGTTCGCAACCTCCTGGATGATCTCGGACGGGACGGATCGCCCGGGCTCGGGGACCCGGGCCCCGACGACGTGGCCGACCTCCTCATGCCGTTGGGTGGGGACTTCGGCGCCCTCACCGTGGTCCGACCCCCCGGACGGATCGACGGTGTGGCCCCGCGGTGGGATCGACCCCCGGTGTTCCCCGGCAGTGACCCCCCGGTGTTCCCATCCGATCGGGGCTGATGGTCGGGTCGTCGCTCCGGTCGTAGCGGGGAGCGGGTTCGGGAACCGGTGATCGGCCCTCTCCGGCGGCCACTATCGTCTCGTCAGATCCGATCGGAAACCAGGGAGACAAAATGGTCGATGTGGCGTCATATGGCGGGTGGCCGGCCATCCTCAAGACGGTCACCGTCGGAGAGGACCTGACCCCGGGAGCGGCCGAGGCCGCCCTGGCCGAGATCCTGCAGGGCCGGGCGACCGACGCCCAGATCTCGGCCCTGATCGTCTCCATGAGGCTCAAGGGCGAGTCGGTGGAGGAACTCATAGGCATGTCGAGGGCCATGGTGGCCGCCGCCACCCCCCTGGAGGTGCCCGAGGCCGCCATCGACATCGTGGGAACCGGAGGCTCGGCCAGCCAGGCCCGCCACGCCCTGAGCGTGTCCACCATGGCGTCCTTCGTGGCCGCCGGTGCCGGGGCCCTGGTCTGCAAGCACGGCAGTGTCAAGGCCTCCTCCACCAGTGGAGCGTTCGACACCCTCGAGGCCCTCGGTGTCGCCATCCATCTCGACGGCCCGGGAGTGGTCAGGTGCATGGAGGAGGCGGGGGCGGGATTCGTGTTCGCCAAGGCCTTCCACATGGCCATGAGGCACGCCGGTCCGGTCAGGTCCCAGATCGGGATCCCGACCATGTTCAACCAGCTCGGCCCCCTCTCGCATCCCGGAAGGGTCGTGCGTCACGTGATCGGTGTGTCCGACGCCGGGGTCCAGCCGGTCATGGCCGCGGTACTGGCCCGGCGGGGCTCACACAGGGGTCTGGTGGTGAGGGGCTACGACGGTCTGGATGAGATCACAGTGACCTCCCCGACCCGGGTCATGGAGGTTCGCGACGGCCGGGTGGTCGGCGACTGGGTGGTGGATCCCGTGGCCCTGGGCCTGCGCCTGGCCAAGCCCGAGGATCTGGCCGGAGGCTCACCTGAGGACAACGCCCGGATCGCCCGGTCGATCCTCGCCGGGGAGGACACCGGTCCCCGGGCGGACATGGTCGCCCTGAACGCCGCCGCCGGATTGATGGTGGCGGGAATGGCCTCGGATCTGGCCGAGGGTCTGGCCATGGCCCGGGAGTCGATCTCCTCGGGGGCGGCCCAGAGGGTGCTGGCCGATGTCGTCCGGGTGAGCAATCAGGTGGCGGGGGGCTGATCGGGTCGGGTTGGGGCCGTCGGTGGGGTCAGCGGCGCCCCGGTGACCGGGGGTCTCCAGGGCCGCGGCGGGCCTCGAACCGGGGCAGACGGGGGATGTCGGAGGACAGTCCCCGCTCGGCTCCGACCATTCGCAGCTCCGATGCGTGGTCCCGGATCCAGCGGGCTATCAACAGTCTCTCGGAGTCCCCGGCCGGGGGCATCTCCGAGGCGGGACCCCGGACTCGGTCCGGGTCGGTGGCCTCGACGACGAGTTCGGGTTGGGTCGCCCCACCCGGCGCCGAACCCGGGGGCATGGTGGATAGCAGGAGGCCGTCCTCGATCGTCAGGCGACCGCCCGTGGACGTCTCGATCACCAGTCGCCCGGCCCGGCGGATCCCCTCGGTCAGACGGTTCCTGGATATGACCTCACTGACGGCGTGGGCCCGGTCCCTGACGTCGGCGGCCTCCTCGTAGCGTTCCTGCTCACCGAGTCGCTTCATCCGGGTGGCCAGGCGTTCGAGGAGGAGTTCGGGGCGGTCGAGGAGTCCGGTGAGCTCGTCGACCACGGAGGCGTAGGCATCGGGAGCGGTGAATCCCGAACACGGACAGGCGGCCTGGTCCATCTCGGCCGCCGAACACACCGGGTGGTTCGAGTGGAGGGTGGAGGGCCTGCCGCAACGGCGGATCCGGCTGACGGTCTGGAGGGCCTCGACCACCAGCGCGGCCTGACGTCGGGAGGCGATCGGGCCGAGGTGGCGGGAACCGTCGTCGGCCACCCGGCGGACGATGGACAGCCGGGGGAATCTCTCCGTCAGAGTCAGCTTGACCCAGCAGGGGCGGCTCGGCCTCTTGCCCTGGCGGTTGTAGCGGGGCTGCAGGGACCGGATGAGCCTTAGCTCGGTGACCTCGGGTTCCAGGGGCCCGGGACACCGGAGATGGGAGATGGCCGTGGTCTCCCTGAGCAGGTGGGCCGTTCTTCGCCGGCCGTCACTGGAGAAGTACGAACGGACCCTGGACCTGAGGTTGGTGGCCTTGCCCACGTAGAGAACCTCCCCGTCGTGTCCGCTGAACAGGTAGACGCCCGGGGAGCGGGGCAGTCCGGAGGTGAGCCGGAGCTTGTGGGACTGGGCGTGGCCGGCCATCCGGGGCAGGGTCAGGAGATCGTCGAGGCCCGCGACCCCGTGTCCGGCGGCCCTCTCCAACAGGTGGTGCAGCAGATCGGCGGTGGCCATGGCATCGTCGAGGGCCCGGTGGGAGGAGCGGTGGGGCAGGCGCAACCGGGAGCACAGGGTGGACAGCTTCAGGTTCGGTACCTCGTCGCGGATCAGCCGGCGGGCGAGGGCGAGGGTGTCGACGTGACGGTTACCGAGGGGCTCGTAGCCGCACCTGAGGGCGGCGGCCGCCAGGAACGCCAGGTCGAATCCGATGTTGTGTCCCACCACGACCGCTTCACCGATGAACTCCCACAGGGTGGGTAGGACCTGGTCGATGCGGGGAGCGGTCATCACCATGGACTCGGTGATACCGGTGATCACCGTGATCTCCGCCGGTATGCGGATTCCCGGATTAACCAGTGTCTGCAGGGTTCCCAGCCTCTCCCCGCCCCGGTACTTCACGGCGCCGATCTCGGTTATGGCGTCGTGCTGACGGTCGGTGCCGGTGGTCTCCAGGTCGACGACGCAGAAGGTGACCTGGCTGAGGGGGGTGCCCAGATCGTCGAAGGAGGCCTGACGGGGACGACGGATCGGTACCTGGGGGTCGGTGAGGGTGGCGGTGACCAACTGGGGTGGCAACCCGGGGGAAGGCGGCATGGCCCCAGACTAGGGGCCGGGTGGGACATGGCGAACGGGTGTTCGGCAGGCGGGGTCGGGGTGGGGTGGTG
>JALSTE010000026.1 GCA_026983855.1 Acidimicrobiia bacterium | reverse complement strand
TCGGCCTTCGAGCCCTGGCCGGAGTTCGCCGGCCACGCCGTGGGCAAGGCCGGACTGCTGGCCCTGAGCCGCCAGCTGGCCCTGGAACTGGCCCCCACGGTGAGGTCCAACGTGGTTGTGGCGGGGCCCACCCTTCCCCCCCACGACTACGACGAGGCCCGCATCCAGCGCACCGCCGACGACACCCTGCTGGGCCGCTGGGGTTCCCCCGCCGACATCGCCCAGGCGGTGCTCTTCTTCATCGAGGCCGACTACATCACCGGTGAGACCCTCATAGTCGACGGCGGCCAGCACTTCGCCCGCCGCAAGCGCGAGGCGGGCTGACCCCCGGTGGCCACCCTGGGACTCCACATAGTGCCCACCATGGCCGTGGACGACATCGTCACCCTCATAGCCGAGGCCGAGGCCATGGGCTACACCCACTGCCTGCTGGCCGATGAGGGGTTCATGCCCGACGTCCACGCCACCCTGGCCCTGGCTGCCCGGGCCACCACCGGGATCATGCTGGGACCGGTCACCAACGGCTACACCCGCCACCCCGCCGTCACCGCCACCGCCCTGGCCACCCTGGACGAGATATCGGGGGGTCGGGCCTTCGTCACCATGCTGGCGGGGGGATCCATGGTCCTGCCACCCATGGGCATCGAACGGAGATCTCCCCTGGGGGTGGTCCGCGAGGCCATCGAGGTGATGCGCCTGCTGTGGAGTGGGGAGACCGTCGACTACGAAGGCCGACACTTCCGCCTGGACGGCGCCCGCTGCACCATGGGACGCCACGACGTACCCGTGTGGATCGCGGCCCGGGGGCCCAAGCTGCTGGCCCTGACCGGGCGGGTGGCCGATGGGACCCTGCTCACCGTGAAGCCGGACCTGCCCCACGCTCTGGAGCTCATAACCAACGCCCGGCCCACCGGAGCCCCGCCCCTCACCCGGGGCTACATCGGCCGGGTCTGCCACACCCCCCAGATGGTGGCCGAGCAGGCCCGCACCTTCCCCTACATCCTCATGGACTCCCCCCGACGGGTGATCGACGCCTTCGGGTTCACTCCCGAGCAGCTCCTGATCATCGACAAGGCCATCGCCGACGACGACCCCGAGCCGATCGCGGCCATGGCCACCCAGGAGATGCTGCGGCTCTACCAGATCGCCGGTACCCCAGCGGAGTGCCGGGCCGAATTCGACCGCGTAGTGGCCGACAACGACCTGGACGTGGTAATGATCGACGTGCTGGAGCCTGACTTGTCTGCCAATCTGGCCGTGCTCCGAGCCACCCTGGAAATCACCGCCGCCGCCCGCTGACAGTCCGGAGCGCCGGCCGCCTAACCGGCTTTCTCAGGAGCTGACATGTCGACCACCCGACGCCTGAACCGCATTTTCGCCCCCGACGGACGCGCCCTCATCGTGGCCATCGACCACGGGCTCATAGACGGACCCTGCCCCGGATGGGAGGACCCCGCCGCCACCATCGCCAAGGTCGTGGAGGGTGGGGCCGACGCCGTGCTCACCTCCTACGGCATAGCCAACCGCTTCGCGGCCGAGCTCTCACGGGTGGGGCTGATCATCCGCGGCGACGGTGCGGCCACCAATCTGGGTGGCCCCTCCGACGGTTCGGCATCCTCGCTGTTCTTCACCGTGGAGGAGGCCCTGCGCCTGGGGGCCGACGCCATGGTCGTGACCGCCCTGCCCGGCTCGGCCAAGGAGGAGGCGACCCTGAGGAACCTGAGCGAGATGGTGCGGGCCGCCCACCGTTGGGGAGTACCGGTCCTGGGGGAGATGGTCCCCGGGGGGTTCGACAGCCCTCCCGAGCTGCGGGGCACCGAGGCCATCGCCATGGCCGCCCGCCTGGGAGCCGAACTGGGTGCCGACTTCATCAAGGCCCCCTACTCCGGTGGATTCGAGGAGGTCACCTCGAAGTGCTTCCGCCCGGTGGTGATCCTGGGCGGTTCCAAGAAGGGCAGTGAGACCGAGATGCTGGCCGACATCGCCGCCGCCCTCGACGCCGGGGCCCGAGGGGTGGCCATCGGCCGGAACATCTTCCAGGCCTCCGATCCCGTGGCCATGACCCGGGCCGTGGCCGCCCTGATCCACGACGGGGCGTCGGCCACCGAGGCCGCGGCCCTGCTGCCTTAGGGCTGAGCCGACCCATGAGCACGGTGATCGGCCTCGACGTGGGCACCGGGTCCACCAAGGCCGTGGCCGTGGATCCCACGGGAACGGTGGTGGCCCGGGCCACCTCGGAGTCCTACCCCATGGACTGCCCCCGACCCGGCTGGGCCCAGCTGGACCCCGAGGTGGTGAGCGGAGCGACCATCGAGGCCCTGGCCCGGCTGACCGCCGACCTGGGCCCCGCCCACACCCCCGTGGCCCTGTCCCTGGGGGCCCAGAGCGGTTCGATCCTCCCCGCCGATGCCGGTGGTGAACCCGTGGGCCCCCTGGTGACCTGGATGGACACCCGGGCCCGGGGAATCGTGGACCAGATGGCCACCGAGGCCGGGGTCGCCGACCGGGTGAGGCGGACCAGCGGCTGGAGCCTGGCCTGCGGCCTGGGGATGGCCACCATCGCCTGGCAAACCGCCCAGGGCCGCACCGCCGAACGCTGGTTGGGGGTCGACGACCTCATCTGTCGCACCCTCACCGGGGAGGCGGTGGCCAACCGGTCCAACGCCGCCGGTACCCAGCTCATGAACCTGGCCCGCGGTGAGTGGGACCCGTGGTTGTGTTCCCTGGCCGGTATCGACCCCGGACAGCTCTCCCCCCTGGTGGCCCCGGGTACCGCGATAGGGCACCTCACGTCGGAGACGGCCGAGCTGACCGGGCTGCCGCCCGATCTGCTGGTCGTTGCCGGGGGTCACGACCAGACCTGCACCGCGGCCGCCCTCGGTGCCAGCGAACCGGGCACCGGCCTGCTCTCGTGCGGAACGGCGTGGGTCCTGACCACCGTCGCCCGCAGCCCCGGTGGGGAACTCCCACCGGTGGAGGAACTCCCGGCGGGACTGAACCTCAGCCGCCACGTCGCCCCCGGGATGGTGACCCTGTCGCTGTCCCTGGGCGGACTCGGGGCGACCCTCTCCTGGTGGGCCCGGACCGCGGGCCGCGAACTCGGCGACCTCCTGGACGAACTCCGCCGCGAGGGCGTCCCGGTACCCGAGCGATCCCCCTTCCTGATCCCGCTGACCGGTCTTCCCGATCCCGACGGAAACGTTCGCTCCGGCGGGTTCACCGGGCTCACCGGCGCCACCACCCGGGCCGACCTCACCCGGGCCGTGCTGGAGGGGGCGGCCCTGGAGACGGCGGCCTTCATCGAGTCCCTCGGCTCCCAGGGGCACCCCACCACCCACCTGACCGTCACCGGGGGAGCCACCGCCGGGACGGAGTGGCCCCTGATCATGGCCGACGCCCTGGGCCTGCCCCTCACCGCCGCCCCCGAGGAACCCTGGCCCGCCCTCGGCGCCGCCCTGCTGGCCGGGACCCACCAGGGATGGTTCGAACCCGGGGAGTCCCCCTGGGCCGGTCGCGGGGACGGCCCCGCGTTCCGGCCCGACCCCACCCGGTCGACGTTCCGTCGTCACCGTCTCGAAACCTACCGAAGGATCGGGGCCACCGGCCCCACCGTGGAGAAAACCGATGAATGAGCCCCTGCCCACCCGTCCGGCCCCATCCGGTGACGACGGCCGCGACCCCACCCGGCCCCTGGTGGCGGTGGCCATCGGTCGTTCCCACTACCCCCGGATGTTCAGCGACGCCGCCTGGGCCGAGCTGGAGTCCTTCGCCGAGGTGCGTCACCACCCCGGGGACGAGCCGGCCGGACACGACGACCTGGTCACCCTGCTGGCCGGGGTCGACGCGGTGATAACCAGTTGGGGCGTGGCCCAACTGGACGCCGAGGTGATGGCCGCCGCCACTGACCTGAGGGCCATGGCCCACATGGGCAGCAGCGTGAAGCGCTTCGTGTCCGACGCCTTCTGGGAGCGCGACCCCCACCTGACCAGCGCCGGGATCACCCTGGCCCGCGACGTGGCCGAGACCACCCTGGGACTCATGATCGTGGGCATGAAGCGGATCTGGCCCCTGGGCCGGCACGTGGCCGGGGGCGGCTGGCGGGACGGTCCGGTGTGGGATCGCTGGCAGGCCCGGGAGCTGGTCCGTAAGCAGGTGGGGATAGTGGGGGCCTCCAACGTGGGGCGCCACGTGATCCGCCTCCTGGAACCCTTCGAGGTGGACATCGTGGTGGCCGACCCCTTCCTCACCGACGCCGACGCCGCCGAACTGGGGGTGGAGAGGGTGGAGCTGCCCGAGTTGCTGTCCCGGGCCGACGTCCTCAGCCTCCACGCCCCGGCCAACCCCGCCACCCACCACATGATCGACGCCGCCGGTCTGGCCCTGATGAAGGACGACGCCCTAATCGTCAACACCGCCCGGGGGGATCTCATCGACGAGGAGGCCCTCATCGCCGAGCTGTCCCGGGGACGCTTCTTCGCCTTCCTGGACGTCACCGAGGTGGAGCCTCCCCCCCTCGACAGTCCCCTGCGTCGACTGGACAACGTGGTGGTGACCCCCCACATCGCCGGGTGCATCGAGAACTGCAACCGGATGGGGGAGCTGGCCGTGGAGGAGCTCCGCCGCTTCTTCTCCGGGGAGCCCCCCGTTTACCGCATCACCCGGGAGATGTTCGACCGCATCGCCTGAGTGGCCACACCGCTAGCCTCCCTCCCGTGCCGTCACACCCTCCCCGTCAGCCCCACCCGGGTGCCGCCCGGCCCGACGCCACCGACCTGGCGGCCATGATCCGGGCCGGGGAGATCACCCCTCCGGAGCTGACCCGTGGGGCGGTGGCGGCCCTCGAGAAGTTGAACCCCACCCTGAACGCGGTCATCCACCCCCGCTACGAGGCCGCGGTGGCCGAGGCCACGGATCCCATGACGGGTGGGGGCGACGGCCCCTTCGCCGGGGTGCCGATGGTGGTGAAGGACCTGCGCTGCGCCCAGGCCGGGGAACCCCACCACCGCGGGGCCCGGTTCCTGGCCCGGGCCCGGTGGACCGAGAAGGTCGACTCCCATCTGTGGCGGGACCTGCGCCGGGCCGGCTTCATCTCCCTGGGGCGTACCAACACCCCCGAATTCGGTTCCACCATCACCACCGAGCCCCTCCACTACGGACCCACCCACAATCCCTGGGACCCCGAACTCACCCCGGGGGGATCCTCGGGGGGATCGGCGGCGGTGGTGGCGGCCCGGGTCGTGCCCGTGGCCCACGGGAACGACGGAGGTGGCTCCCTTCGGGTACCGGCGGCCATGTGCGGCCTCGTGGGTCTCAAACCCAACCGGGGCCGGATCTCGGCCGGGCCCCAGGCGGGGATCAGCCGGGGTGGGTTCGCCTCCGACGGGGTGCTCACGGTCAGCGTCCGCGACACCGCCACCGCCCTGGACGCCATCATGGGCGCCAAGCCCGGTGACCCGGTCACCATCGGCGCTCCCGTGTCTCCCCTCATCGGGACCCT
>JALSTE010000025.1 GCA_026983855.1 Acidimicrobiia bacterium | reverse complement strand
ACCGTCGCCGACTCCCCCGCCCCGACTGAAGCCGCCGGGGTGGCCTGCGAGGCGGTCCTGGAGCTGGCCGGCCGTCGTACCCGCTTCACCATCCAGCCGGGTGAGACGGTGCTGGACGCGGCGGGGAAGGTCCGTTCGGACCTTCCCTACTCCTGCCGGGGCGGGGTCTGCTCCACCTGTCGGGCCCGGGTCGTGTCGGGCCGGGTGGTGATGGACCGAAACTGGGCCCTCGAGCCCGAGGAGGTGGAGGCCGGCTACGTCCTGACCTGCCAGTCCCGGCCCACCACCCCCACCCTGGAGGTCGAGTACCGCTGACCCGACCGCCCGGTCAGCCGAGGCCCCGGTCCGCCGTGGCGGCCGGAGCCGGGAACGCTCAGCTGATCTGGAACTTGCGGATCACCTCGGTCTGGAGGTTCCCGGCGGCGTCGACTCCCTTGATGAACATCTTGTAGCGCCCCGCCGGCAGGGTCGGGGTCACGTACTGCCAGGTCGTGGAGGTGCCCCCCGGGGTACCCAGGGTGGCCTGCAACTCCATCCACGAACCCAGGGTTCCGTCGTCCCGCAACCACTGACCCGTGTCCCGGTTGCGCAGTTCGACCACCACCTGGGTCACACCCACGTTGTCCGTGGCCGTACCCGACATGGTGACCGGGGAGGGGATGGTGGAGTCGGCCACCGGCTGGTCGATCACCGCCACCGGGGCCTCGGTGTCGGCCCCGTTGGCGGCCACCACGAACTTGCGGTTGATCTTCACCTGCTGGTTCCCGGCAGCGTCGACCGCCCTCACGTACACCCGGTAGCGGCCATCGGGCATGGTGGGGGTGTCGTACTGCCAGGTGGTGGAGGTGCCCCCCGGGGTACCCAGGGTGGCCTGCAACTCCATCCACGAACCCAGGGTTCCGTCGTCGCGCAACCACTGACCCGTGTCCCGGTTGCGGACCTCGACGATCACCTGGGTCACCCCGACGTTGTCGGTTGCGGTCCCGGTGATCGACACCGGGGAGGGCACCACCTCATCGGCCAGGGGCTGGTCGATCACCGAGGAGGGGGCCTGGGTGTCGGGGGGCGCCCCCTCGAACACCTGGACCTCGGACAGGGTCAGGGCGGCGGTGCCGTTGAGCTGGACCCTCACGTAGCGTCCGGTCCTCCCGATGGACACGACCGTCTCCCGACCCTGGGTGCCCGACAGGTACCAGCTCGACACTCCGGCCTGGTTCTGGGTGACGGCCGGATCGGTGGAGGTGAAGGGGGTGTCGCTGACGAAGATCCACACATTGGCCAGGTCGGAGGCCTCGGCCTCGCTGGTGTTCCACAGTTTCACGGTGCCGATGTCCTTCACCGCCCCCAGGTCACTCTCCCACCAGGGTTGGGTCTCGACCTGGGTCTGGGAGAGGGTCTCGGTGAAGTACTCGCCCTCGCGACCACCGTCGGCGGCCCTCTCCGCCACCCGGGGGGAGTTCGTCGAGGACTGGGTGGAGGTGCCCACCAGGGCCAGATCCTCGGGCCCCACGTCGTTCACGTCGAACAGGGCACTCCGTCCGGTACGGATGTCGGAGGTCCAGGTCTGGTCGCCTCCCACCAGCAGTCCGGCGGGAACCACCTCGATGGAGCGGATGCCGTTGTTGGCGTCGGACCACGGGACCCACTCGATGGCGTGTCCGGTGGCCGGATCCAGGGCGGCGATGGTGTTGCGGTAGACGGTCCCGTCGGCGATCTCGGGCTTGTTCGGACACTTACCCGAGGAGTGGGCCGGATTGGGCCAGGGGTCGGCGGCGTCGGGGCCCTCGGTCCAGCAGAAGTGGCCACCGATGTACACCGCGGTGTCGGAGATCCCCAGGGCGAAATCGGTGTCGAAGTCCCGGGTGACCCACAGGTAGTCGGTGTTGTCGCCTCCCGCCACCGGGAAGGCGATGGTGGTGTCCCGCCAGGGGGGTGAATCGCCCCAGCCGCCCGAGACCACCAGGTAGCTGCCGTCGGGGGAGACCTCGCCGTCGGCGATGCTGACCACGGTTCCGTCCCACAGGTGGGTGCGCCAGGGCTTGACCGCCGCCGGGCTGACGGAGATGTCGACCATGGCCACACCGCGGCGCTCCAAGCCGCCGATGTACCGGGCCCGGTGCATGACTATGAGGGTGTTCCCGTCGGGGGTCACCGCGATGCGCTGACCGATCGGACCCCCGATCTGGCCGATGTAGGTGGTGAGGGGCAGGTTGAAGTCGGCGGCCACGGCCCCGGTGGTGGGGTCCACCGCCGCCAGGCCGTTGCGGCTGGTCCCGTTGACCGAACTGAATCCGCCGGTCATGTAGACCCGACCACCGGAGACAGCTATGTCGCGCACCACACCGTCGGACTGGGCCACGAAGGAACTCACGACCTGCCCGGTGTTGAGGTCCACCTTGGCTATCTTGCGACGGGTTACACCGGCGACGGTATTGAACTTGCCGCCTATGTACACCTGGTCGGCCTCCGCCGCCGGGGTGATCACGTAGACCGGACCATCGAGTTGCAGCAGCAGCGAGGTGTCCAGGGCCCCGGTCACCCGGTCGTACACGTAGAGATAGGACTGGCTGATCGGGGTCTGGCCGTTCTGGGGCTCGATCGACGTGAACGTACCCCCCACCAGGATTCGGTTGCCCACCTGGGCCCCGGCGTAGACCCGACCGTTGGTGGCCACCGGCGTGTCATCACGGGGTACGGTCGGTATCTCGAACCCGGGGGGTTGAACGGCCCCGCCGGGTCGGATGGTGGCGTTGACCAGGAACATCGTGGCCAGGAGCATCACCGCTCCGGCCACGGCGATGATCCGACTCGACCTGCTCTTTCCTGATGGGTTCACCATCGCTCCTGTCCGCCCGGGAACACTCCCAGTGGTGGGGAGGTTCCTCTGCTGCAACCAAATTCGACTCTCTCGACGCGGGACTGCCCGCGATCGGACTCCGAATCGGCCGCACCCGAGCCTATTTCAAGGTTTCCCCGATGACACCGCGCCCCATCACCCCACCGGACTGACCCACCTCCGACCACGGGGATTGGTGTCAACAACCACTCTCCGTGATGTGAGGGCCCGGGTGCGGGGCGCTCCGGGGAGCGGGCATCAGGCTCCCGACGGCCTCCGTGGCGTCAGGATGGGGGAGCGAACCTCGCCGGTTGGGGGCCCGTCCCCCGGGTCAGGGGCCCCCGGGCGTTCTCCGCCGTCCTCGACAGGTGCTCGTCGGCGCCGGCGTCGGTCAGACGGTGGATCTCCCCCGCCAGGTCGAAGGCCCGGGCCCCGATCCAATCCCCCGGCAGCAACTCCGTCGGAAGCAGGGGGTCGGCCAGACGCAGCCGACGCAGCTGATGAACCATCCGGGTGTGGATCTCCCACGCCCTGGCGGGCGGTGGTCGGTGGCCGATCAGTTCGGCCCGCCATTCACTCCCGGTGGCGATGAACTCGGCGTAGCCGTCCTCGAGGCCGTCGAGGGAGAAGGCCCGACGGACCAGGTCCCGGGCGTCGGCCCCGACATCGGAGAGGACCCCCTCGATCACCGGCACCACCCCCCCGACCCCCCGCCCCTCGAGGATCTGGCCCACCGTGGCCGCCGGCACCGTGGGGTGACCCATGACGTTGGGGGCCACGGCCCGGAACCCCGCCCAGTGGAGCCTCCGGCGCAACTCCGCCCTCTCCCCCGAGGACAGGTCCTCCGATCCCACCATCACCAGGGTCCATGAACCGTCCCAGTCCTCGGGCGGGTTGTGGTAGATCCGCCGCTCGGCGGCCTCGAAGTCGATCCGGGACTCCTCGGTGGGCCGGTAGTAGCTGCGCCGCCCGTGCTGTTCGGTATCGAACCACCCGTCGATGGACAGTCGGTTCATCGTCGTCCGCACGAGTCTCTCGTTGACATCCAGCCCGGCGGCGAGGGTGATCAGACTGCCCAACCACACCGATCCGCCACGGGGCATGATCGAGTCGCCGAAGATGGTTATGAGCAGGGACCTGGTACCCCGCTCCAGTCGGGCGGGGGCCTCCATCATCTCCCGATGAACCGGGGAGGCCTCTTGGCGTTGAACGCCTCCACCCCTTCGGAGTAGTCGTGGGTCCTCCCACAGCTCTCCTGGAGATCACGTTCCAGATCCAACTGGGTGCTCAGGTCGTTGGTGGCCGCGGCGTCGATGGCCCTGCGGGTGGCCACCAGACCGGCGGTGGGACCCTCGGCCAGTCGGCGGGCGACCCCCGCCACCTCGGCCTCCAGGGCGTCGTCATCGACACACCTCCAGATGAGGCCCCACTCCTCGGCCTGCTCCGCCGACACCGGACCGCCCAACAGGCTCATGCCCAACGCCCGGGCCCGACCCACCAGACGGGGCAGAACCCACGATCCCCCGGCGTCGGGGACCAGACCCAGGTTGCAGAAGGGCTCGATGAACTTCGCCGAGCGGGCGGCGAACACCAGATCGCAGGCCAGGGCCAGGTTCGCCCCCGCTCCGGCGGCGACTCCGTTCACGGCGCAGATGACCGGCTTGGGGAATTCGCTGATGGTCCGAATCAGGGGGTTGTAGCGGAGTTCGAGGGTCTCCCGGAGTCCGGGCAGCCCGTCACCGGGTCGGGTGGTGACCTCGGAGAGATCCTGCCCGGCACTGAACCCCCGACCGGCTCCGGTCAGGATCACGACCCTCACCGTCTCGTCGCCCGCGGCCCGATCCAGGGCGTCGGTGAGGGCCTCGTGCTGGGCCACGGTGAAGCTGTTGAGTGTCCGGGGTCGATTGAGGGTGATGGTCGCCACCCCCCCGTCCAGTTGGTACAGGACCGGGGTGGCGTCGGGCCCCTCCGGTTCAGCCTGGTCGGCCATCTCTCCTCGTTTCCCCCGGCCCCGATCCGATACATCCTGGCGCCAGGTGCCGGGAAAATGGTATCAGTTCATCGACGGGATCGACCGACCGCGACACCCACCGTGTCCATGCCCCGGTGCAATTCTCAGGAGCCGCCACCCTCCCCGTGCCCGGGACCGGGCCCGGCCCTCTCCTCCAGCTGCCGCTCGAGGGTCAGGATCCGATCCTCCAGGTCGGGCAGGCCGCCACCCTCCTCCACGGCCCGGTTGAGTCTCACCATCTCGATCCCGCTGAGGTCACCCCCGTGCGAACCACCGGCCATCACCCCGGGGTTTATGCGTCGGCCCCTCACCTCCCGGGCCCGGGCCCGGAGGGACTCCAGCTCCGCCCGCAGATCGGCCACCGACCGACCGTCGCCGTGGATCCTGCGGTAGTCCCGGGCCTCCTCCCGCAACCGGAGCTGCTCCTCCCGCAGGTCGGCCCGGCGGGCGTAATCCCCGCGGGGCGTCTCCTCGATGGCCTCGCGAACCGCGTTGAGGCGGGCGAGTATGTCCTCCAGCGAGGAACTCCCCCCGGTCTCCCCCGGTGAAGTGCCCTGGGTCATCTCTCCCCCTCCTGATCCCCGCCGGCTGACTAGCCTGAGCAACCGGTTCGAGGCCGAGACTAGGGCCTGACCCCCGGTTTGATTCCG
>JALSTE010000024.1 GCA_026983855.1 Acidimicrobiia bacterium | reverse complement strand
CGATCCCGCCATCGTCCCCGCCGCCCTGGGGGAGAGGGCCGGAGCCATGGGGGCGGCCCTGCTCGCCCGCGATGAGTTCGCCGCCTCCTGAGTCGGGGGTGGGTGTGCTGTTGGGTCGGGGGTCAGTCGCGTCCTGGGTCGGGGGTGGGTGTGCTGTTGGGTCGGGGGTCAGCCGCCTCCTGGGTCGGGGGTGGCCGGCCGCCCCCGATCCATTGGTTCGGGGCCCGATCCGGCCCGACCCGGGGGCCGCCACACGATGGCGGTCGGGGCGGAGAGGGTGGGTACCCTCGGGCGTCATGGAATTCCGGCGCATCACGAACCTCCCCCCCTATGTGTTCACGATCATCGACTCGCTCAAGATCGAGAGGCGCCGGGCCGGGGCCGACGTCATCGACCTGGGATTCGGCAATCCCGACATTCCGTCCCCCGAACCCGTGGTGGAGAAGCTCGTCGAGGCCGCCCGCAACGAGCGCAATCACCGCTACAGCTCCAGCCGGGGTATCCCCAAACTCCGTCAGGCGGTGTCGGACCTCTACCGTCGCAACTGGGGGGTGGAGCTCGACCCCGACACCGAGGTGATCAACACCATCGGGGCCAAGGAGGGATTCTCCCACCTGATGTGGGCCCTTCTGGGACCCGGGGACGCGGTGCTGGTTCCCGCCCCCTCCTACCCGATCCACCTGTTCGGCCCCATCTTCACCGGGGCCAGCGTGAGGGAGGTACCCCTGGCCTCCGGTGAGGACTTCTTCGACTCCCTGGTGGAGAGATTCGAGTACTCCTGGCCCCGCCCCCGGGCGATCATCCTGTCGTTCCCCCACAATCCCACCACCATGTGCGTAGACGCCGAGTTCATGCAGCGAATCGTGGACTTCGCCCGGGAGCGGGAGGTGGTGGTGGTCCACGACTTCGCCTACGCCGATCTCGGGTTCGACGGCTACCGTCCCCCCTCGATACTGCAGGCCGAGGGGGCCCGTGAGGTGGCCGTGGAGTTCTACTCCCTCACCAAGTCCTTCTCCATGGCCGGCTGGCGGGTGGCGTTCTGCGTGGGCAATCCCGAGATGGTGGGGGCCCTCGCCAAGCTGAAGTCGTATCTGGACTACGGGGTGTTCCAGCCCATTCAGATCGCCTCGATCATCGCCATGAACGAGTTGCCGGACTACCCCGCCGAGGTCCGGCGGGTCTACCAGGGGAGGCGGGACGCCCTGGTCCGGGGGCTCAACCGCATCGGCTGGGAGGTCGAACCTCCCCGGGGGACCATGTTCCTGTGGAGTCCGATCCCCGAGCCCTACCGCCACATGGGGTCGGTGGAGTTCACCAAGATGCTGGTCAGAGACGCCGACGTGGCCCTCTCCCCGGGGGTCGGATTCGGGCCCGGGGGCGAGGGCCACGTGAGGTTCGCCCTGGTGGAGAACGAACAGCGGATAGGACAGGCCGTGGCCCAGTTGAGGGGCACCCTGGATCGTCTGGAGCCCCCAGGGAGATAGAGCCCGGAACGGACCGCGATCGGAGTGGGGTTAACCAGGGGGAGGCCACCGGTTGGGGACGTCAGTGGGCGGGATGGGCCCAGCCGCGGGACCGCTCCACCGCCCGCAGCCACCCGGCGTGACCGAGGTCGGCAACGGTCGGGTCCATCTCGGGGGTGTAGGTGGTGTCGAGCTGCCAGGCGGAGGCGACATCGTCCAGGGAGTCCCAGAAACCCTCGGCCAGACCGGCCAGGAAGGCCGAGCCCAGGGCGGTGGTGTCGGTGAACCGGGGTCGGGAGACCTCCACCCCGAGTTGGTCGGCCTGGAACTGCAGGAGCAGGTCCATGACCGATGCCCCGCCGTCGACCCGTAGGGAGGTCACCGCGACGCCTCCAGCCCGCTCCATGGCCGTGACCACGTCCCTGGTCTGGTACGCCATCGACTCCACCGTGGCCCGGGCCAGGTGGGCCCGACTGGTGCCCCGGGTGATCCCGAGAACCGTTCCCCGGGCGTAGGGATCCCACCAGGGGCTTCCCAGGCCGGTCAGGGCGGGAACGAAGTAGACCCCCCCGGTGTCGGGGACGCTCCCGGCCAGGGGTCCGGTCTCCGCCGCGTCGGCGATGATCCCCAAGCCGTCCCGCAGCCACTGGATGGCGGCCCCGGTCACGAAGATGGCCCCCTCCAGGGCGTAGGTGGTGGTGCCGTCACCCAGGGTCCAGGCGATGGTGGTGAGGAGGCCGTCGACCGGATCGGGAGGGGTCTGCCCCACGTTCATCAGCACGAACGAACCGGTGCCGTAGGTGTTCTTGGTCATGCCCGGTGAGAGGCAGGCCTGGCCGAAGAGGGCCGCCTGCTGGTCACCCGCCACCCCGCTGATGGGTATCCCGGCCCCGAGGGGACAGGCCGGGGACGTGACACCGAACCTGCCCGAGGAAGGTCTCACCTCCGGAAGTGACTCGAGGGGTACCCCGAGTAGCTCGCACAGCTCGTCGGACCAGGAGAGCGTGTCGATGTCGAAGAGCATCGTCCGGCTGGCGTTGGTCGTGTCGGTGGCGTGGACCCGGCCCCCGGTCAGGCGGTGGATCAGCCAACTGTCGATGGTTCCGAATCTCAGGTGGGGTCCCCCGTCGACCCCACCGGGACCCAGCAGCCACGCCATCTTGGTTCCCGAGAAGTAGGGATCCAGGACCAGACCGGTCCTGGCCCTGACCAGGTCCAGATGGCCCTGGGCGGCCAGGTCGTCGCAGATCTCGGCGGTGCGACGATCCTGCCAGACGATGGCCCGATGCAGGGGATCTCCGGTGCGGGCGTCCCAGGCCACCACGGTCTCCCTCTGATCGGTGATCCCGATGGCCACCACGGGCTGATACAGGGCCTCCGCGACCTCGGTCAGGGTGCCCTCGACCGCCCGCCAGATCTCCTCGGGATCGTGTTCCACCCAACCCGGTCGGGGGAAGTACTGGGGGAACTCGCGGTAGGCGGACAGCAGGGGGGTGCCGTCCCGCCCCACGGCGAACGCACGGACGCCGGTGGTGCCGGCGTCGATGGAAACCACTACGGCCATCCCCGAACCATAGTTGGCCATCCGATGGCTCCCCTCGGGTCGGTGGTACGCCACCCGGCCGAAGATTGAGTCGTGATGGTCGGGGGACGGGACCCGGAGGGTCTCCCGGGTCTGTACCTTCGGGCAGGTGCGACTTGGAATCCTCACCGGGGGCGGAGACTGCCCCGGACTGAACGCCGTGATCAGGGCCGTGGTCCGCAAGGCCCAGAAGGACTTCGATGACGAGGTGATCGGGTTTCGGGATGGCTGGGCGGGGGTCCTCGAGAGCCGCTTCATGCCCCTCGACATCACGGCCATGAGGGGGGCCCTGCCCCGGGGCGGCACGATCCTGGGTACGTCCAGAAGTCATCCGGCGTACTACGAGGGGGGCTTCGAGAGGGCCCGGATGAACCTGGACCAGATGGGAATCGACTGTCTCATCGCCGTCGGCGGGGACGGCACCCTGGCGGTCAGCCAGAGGCTCATAGAGCTCGGTGGGAGGGTCATCGGGGTCCCCAAGACCATCGACAACGACATCGCCCTCACCGACTTCACCTTCGGGTTCAACACCGCGGTCCAGATCGCCACCGATCTCATCGATCGCCTCCACACCACCGCCGAGTCCCACAACCGGGTGATGGTCGTGGAGGTCATGGGCCGCAACGTGGGCCACGTCGCCACCCACGCGGGTATCGCCGGGGGGGCCACGGTGATTCTGGTCCCGGAATACCCCTTCGACATCGAGGTGGTGTGCGAGCAGCTCCGTCGCCGTCACTCCGGGGGGAGGTACGCCTCCATCGTGGTCGTCGCCGAGGGGGCCCGGCCCCGTGAGGGCACCATGGACACCGGACCGGTCCGCCTGGACGAGTGGGGGAACCCCAAGTTGGGGGGAATGGGTGAGCTGGTCGGCCGGGCGATCTCGGACCGGACCGGTTTCGAATCCCGCGTCACGGTCCTGGGGCACGTGCAGCGGGGTGGCACACCATCGGCCTACGACCGGGTGCTGTGCACCCGATTCGGGGTGGAGGCCGCCGTGGCCGCCCACGACCACGACTTCGGCAAGATGGTCGCCCTCAGGGGCGAGCACATAATCCGGGTGCCGCTGTCGGAGGTGGTCGGCAGGGAGAAGCCGGTGGCACCGGAGCTCTTCGAGGGCGTGGCCCAGGTGTTCTTTCCCTGATGCCGGTGCCCACCCCGACCCCGACCCTTACGTCGACCCTGACACGGAGGGAGCGTCTCCGCGGTGTGTGACACGATCGTCAAGGTGGGGCCCGACGGGGTCCTGTTCGCCAAGAATTCCGATCGGGACGCGAACGAGGCCCAGGTGCTCCAGTGGATCCCGGCCCGGGACCATCCCGCCGGCTCCAAGGTCGTGTGCACCCACATGGCGGTCCCCCAGGTAGCCCGTACCCACGCCGTCCTGCTCAGCCGCCCCTTCTGGATGTGGGGGGCGGAGATGGGAACCAACGAGCACGGGGTGGTGATCGGGAACGAGGCGGTGTTCACCGACCAGCCCTATTCCGCCACCGGGCTGACCGGCATGGATCTGCTCCGCCTGGCCCTGGAACGGTCCACCACCGCCGCCGGGGCCGTGGACATCATCGTCGACCTCCTGGAGGAGTTCGGGCAGGGCGGGGGATGTGGTTTCGAGAAGAGGGATTTCACGTACCACAACAGCTTCATCGTGGCCGATCCGACCTCGGCCATCGTGGTGGAGACCGCGGGGCGACTCTGGGCGGTGGAGGAGGTCCGCTCGGGGGTCAGGAGTATCTCCAACGGTCTGACCATCAGCGGCTTCGCGGAGGAGCACCGGAACGAGTTGCGTAGCCGGGTGGCGGCCTGCGACGTGAGGTCGGAGCTGACCGCGGCCCTGACCGCCGATGCCTCCGGTGTGGGTGACATGGCGGCGGTCCTGCGCAGCCACGGGACGGCGCGGTGGCCCCACTACGATCTGCTGACGGGCACCCTCGGGATGCCCTGCATGCACGGTGGGGGACTGATCGCCGGGTCGGTGACGGTCGCCAGTTGGATCTCCGACCTCCGACCGGGGGCCAACCTCCACTGGGTCACGGCCACGGCGAGCCCGTGCCTGTCGTTGTTCAAGCCGGTGAGTGTGGAGACCCCCGTTCACCTGGGCCTGACCCCGGTCGGAACGTTTGACGAGGGGGCCCTGTGGTGGCGACAGGAGAGGCTGAACCGCATGGTCATGGCCGACCCGGCCCGCAGGGCGGTGCACCTGGGGGAGAGGGACGAGGCGGAGAGCGCCTGGTTCGCCGATCCCCCCACCTCGGCTGAGGCCTTCGCCCGGGCCGATCGGATGCTACGACGATGGACCGAATCAGTCCCCCGGGGTGGCGAGGACACCCGGCCCTGGTGGATGAGGCGGTACTGGGACAAGAGATCCCGTGTGGCCGGCTTGCCTGGGGGGTGAGTGGGGGGTCGGCCTCTGGTGTTCCCGATTGTGGGTGGTTGGTGTGGCCGGCTTGCCTGGG